>JBLINB010000042.1:0-14672 GCA_047638975.1 Myxococcota bacterium | reverse complement strand
GTGTAGACCGAGGGTTCGCCAGGGTCGGGCATGCGGTCGAAGCTAATCGATAGGTGGGCTTGCGGGTCTAGATCGACCAACAGCACTTTATGCCCAGCTGTAGCTAAGGCGGCGCCAATATTTGCAACAGAGGTCGTTTTGCCTACCCCACCTTTTTGGTTAATTACGGAAACAATGTGCATGCGCATAGAATAACGCTTCCCCGTTTCAGCGTTGCGATAAATTTAATTTAACAATCGATAAGCATTGTTTTAATGCTAGTTATTTAATCAAGGAGAGCTGTTGCTTCATTTCTGCCACAGCAAATGCGGTTTTATCTTCCCAGCTAGCTAGGTGGTCTAGATCCTTGCGCTGATGAGCAAACAGAATGCCGCGGCTTGAATTCACCACCGCGCCATGACCGGCAGCGTCAAAAGCACGTTCTAGCCCATCTGCGGTGCCCCCTTGAAAGCCAAAGCCTGGTAACAATAACGGAGTACCAGGCATTATGGCGCGAAAACCGTCCAGCTCATCGGCGCGAGTTGCGCCTACAACCGCTCCAACATTAGACCAATTGCCATCGCCCATATCTGCGGCCGACCACTTGGCGACTTGCGCAGCTACAACTTCGGAGAGTGTCGGCGCTCCGTGGTCTTGAAAAGCTGCGGCACCTGGGTTTGAAGTTTTCACCAAGAAATATAAGCCGGCATTATTCGCTTTTGCCTGCTCAATAAAGGGCTCGCATGCGTCAATGCCCAAAAACGGATTAACGGTTAGGGCGTCACAGCGCGGAAAGGCGCTTTTGTAGCCGCCTCCTAAAAAAGTATCCGCATAGGCTTCGGAGGTCGAGCCAATATCGCCGCGCTTTGCGTCCATCAAAACGAGGAGGCCCCTCTCTTGTGCATACTCGCAGGCGTCGGCAAGGGCTAAAAACCCGTGATGGCCAAGGCGCTCAAAGAATGCAGACTGTGGTTTTATGACGGCCACCTCGCCCGCCAAAATATCAATTAAGGCGCGGTGATAATTTGTAATTGCAGCGGCGGCGGCAGAAACAGAGTCTAAAGCCTGTTCGCGAAAAGGTTGAGGCAGCTTTTCAATGCGCGGATCGAGGCCCACCATCGCCGGGCTTTGGCAACGGTCTATCGCAGCATGCAGTCGATCAATGTATTTCATTTATATCTATCATACAGACATCGTCTTCTCATTAGGCAACAGTTCGGTGAGGATGGTGTCGAGATGTAAGTATCCAGTCGGGGTGGCGCGTATCAAAGTAGTGTTGTTTCTTTCTACAAACTCAACCATATTTAGACCCTCAAGTTTCTGCCAAATATCAGCATAGTGTTTACGGGCATCGATGCCGGATAACTCTTGAAGGCGCTCAACGCTTATCCCATTTTGCTCCAATCGCAGTCCCATCATTAGCGCATCGAATAAAATTGTTTGTGGTTCGCAGTCACTTTTTTCGGAGTGAAAATCTTTACCACTACTTATCGCAGCGATATATTTTTCCGGAGTTGCCAAGTTCATTGTGCGATACGGGTGCTGCCAACTAGCTGCTCCGGCGCCAATTCCAACATAGGGCCGCGAGTTCCAGTATGCTAAATTGTGCAAGCATTGCCTTCCTTCTTTAGCAAAAGCACTTACTTCATAAGGCTTATATCCGGCGGCCGAATTTAACTCGCGAGTCATTTTAAACATCATTGCCGCGAACTCATTAGAGTTCGGATGGTGTCTACCTGCGTTGCGTAATTTGGTTAGGCTAGTTCCGGGCTCGTAACTTAGCTCGTAACACGACAAATGCTCTGGACCCAAAGCATGCATCGCTTTTAAGTCATCACCCCACTGTTTGGGGTCTTGACCAGGAAAGGAATAAATGAGGTCGACGTTGATGTTGTCAAAACCGGCAACTCGTGCTTGCCTGAATGCTTCTAGAGAAGTATGCACATCATGCACTCGGTCGTATGCTAATAAAACATCATTTTGCAAAGATTGAAAACCAAGAGAGAGTCTATTTATCCCGCCGGCATAAACAGCTTGTGCCGTTTCTAAATCTAGCGACTCAGGATTGGCTTCCATGGTAGCCTCAACAGCCGAGTCATAAAACCCGGTTATGTTATGTAACTCTTCTAAAAACCAACGCAACTTATCGGCGGCGATTAATGACGGAGTTCCCCCACCTACAAATAAAGTATGCGGTTTTAAATCTGTGGCACGCAGCTTGGCTTCGAGCAATAGATTATTGAGATAGGCATCAATATCTTGGTCGGTATAAGCGTAAGAATTAAAATCGCAGTAGCGGCATTTTTTAACGCAATAAGGAAGGTGCACGTATAGTGAAACGTGACCTTCCTCTTTACAAAAATGTTGCTTAGGCAGTTTTGTGTTGTCGGAACTGGTCGAGGCTTTGTGGTTTTTTACCATCTACTACGTAGCGATGCAATTTTTTCAAAGCGCGCTGTTCAAGTAGGCGGACGCGTTCTCGCGAGATACCCAACTGCTTTGATGCATATTCTAGAGTAGCGGGCTCTTCTCCGTTTAGGCCATAACGATGACGCAAAACTCCAGCCTCAAGTGGATCAATAAAGTCTAAGATTTCGCGGATAGTTTCTATCGCGTCTTTTTCCATTACCAAATCGTCAGGCGTTCGAGAGTCACGATTGTCTCCACGCCCCGTTGGGGGGATACCGGTCATGCCCTCAGAGCCAAGCTGTGGGGCGATATCTTGATCGTGAATCGTTTGCTGTACTACCTTTATATTCTTCTTGGAAATATCCATGTGCTTGGCGATTTCTTCAGGCATTGGCTTGTGCCCCAGCTCGAATTCAAGCTGGTCAGTAGTGCGTCGCCATTTTGTCAGTAATTCCACCATATAAGACGGGATACGCACTGTTTTGACCGAGTTTATTAGTGAGCGGCGGATCGTTTGCTTAATCCACCACGTAGCATATGTTGAAAATCTAAAGCCAGCTTCTGGATTGAACTTTTCAATACCCTTTAATAATCCAATGTTCCCCTCTGCTATTAGGTCAGGCAGCGTTAAACCCCTTCCTTTAAACCGTTTAGCGATAGAAACTACTAAGCGCAGGTTGGCACGAATCATGTGCTCGCGCGCCTCGCTATCACCAGCGTGTGTTTTGCGGCTTAGCTCCACTTCTTCTTTAGCAGACAGTAATTTTACCTCATCAATTTCTTTGAGATAGGCTTCTAGACAGCGATCGTTCAATTGTTTATCCGGTTGAGTAATTAAAGGGCTGCGAACGCAGGCCTTGAACCCCTTTGCGGAAAAATATGAAGCGACATTAGATAAAAAGAGGATATTTTAAAGTTGCTATCCTGAAATGACGACAAACTATGGCTCAAAGCATATGGATACCCGAAGAACTAACCCAGCCCGAACTAGTAAGTTGTCTGAAGACAGCTTCGCTCCAGCTTTAGAGCGGCAATCAGCCGGGCTATTTAATGCCTTGGCCGCCATAAACATCGGTGGAGAAGGTTGTTACGGAGAAAGACTTTTATATGCCCTATTTTATGAAGCGGAACTTCTAGAAGATTACCTAGATAGCCACGGTGCCTCGCGCAATAAACGCTTCCACCTTATTAGAGAAGACGTCTCGGGGATTAAATGGGTGTCCAAGGCGTTGTCGTGTCTAGCCCTTTTAAGGGATGGCCGCAACTCTTACCCAGCCGCTGACCAAAAATGGAATGATGAGCAAATAGTGGAACACGTGAGAGTGTCGACAGCTTGTTTGACTGAATGCCTTAGCATGCTGGCGTCGCAACTGAACCATAGTTGGCTAGCGGCGGATATGTCGGTGATAAACCCCAAGCGTCCATCCGTAGATATCCACCCCCCCTCGCCGCTACTTCCCCCGGATCTAATTAATGACGAGGACGACGATATCAATGGCGACGCTAATCTCATGGCTCAAAAGTACTTAAGTCGGCTTCTACGCCTGTATGGCAGCTGGGATGTTGCGGCAACACAGCGCTTGGTGGCGAGCAGCGACACTAAGCTGTTTATGAAAAAGTATTGCACTGAGGCTATTGCACGATCTTTCCAGTCAAGAGTGCATAACCTTCAAAGCGACTACGACTCTTATCTACGCAATACTGCACAGGAGCTGTCAGAGCCTAGTTTGCGCAAAGTCCGTGGTGCAATCAGCCAATGCCTGCACCTTCTTGAGGCGGTTACGGCGCTGACCCATTTATACGAAAGACATGGCCACCGCGAACATCTTTCCCACGCGATACCCTGGAAAGCGTTGGTCACAGTCATTGTAAACCATTTAGTGTTGCCAGCTTACAGAAGCATTGAGGTTTGCGTGCCCCTTACACGAGAGCTGCTTGCGACCCTCACTGTTCGTGAGAGCGTCGAGGTAGATCTCCCGGACGGCGTAGAAATGCACGCTCGCCCATTATCTATGATAGCTAATGTTGTCAAACACCATGGTCTGGATGTAGAAATTGAATGTGACGGCAAGCGCGCCAACGCGGCCAGCTTTATGGCGATGCTGGTGCTGATAGGCTCACACCCGAAGGTCACAAGGTATACGTTCTATGGCGAGAATAGTGTAATAAGTGACATTGAGCAGCTATTCAAGCTTGGCCTGGGCGAAATAAGCCTAAAACTGGTGACAGACACCTTCCCGTATCTTAAATAGATAGTAATTCGCAAGGGAATAGACTACTGTTTTGGTATGAGTACACCAAAACCACCACAACGCCTCGGCAAGGGCATCGGATCTTTACTGTCAAACCGTCACGCTACAGACAATGTGGCCAGCGACGGGAAGCTGTGGGTCGCGCATAGCGAGATACGCCCAAGCAGCGAGCAACCGCGGCTTCATACCGACAAGGGAGTGGAAAGGCTCGCCGAGTCCATTCGCAGGCACGGAATTATGCAGCCAATAGTCGTTACCCAAGACGCGGACGGCGGCTATGAGATACTTGCGGGCGAGCGGCGATGGCGAGCAGCGCAAATCGCCAAGCTGAGCAAGGTGCCGGTAATTATCCGCGAAGGCACACTGACAGGAGAAGAGCGCTTGGAGCTCGCCCTTATCGAGAACATTCAGCGCGAAGACCTCGACCCGATTGAAAGGGCGGCCGCATGCAAGCGCCTGATGGAGAATTACAGCCTTACCCAGCAAGAGGTGGCCGATCGGCTCGGCTATAAAAGGCCCACGGTTGCAAATCTAGTGCGCCTGCTCGAGCTACCAAGCGAGCTCCAGGAAGATGTTTCACGTGGAACACTTTCCGCCGGGCACGGCCGGGCGATGTTACAGATGGCAACCCCAGCAGACTTTGCGCGTGCCCGCAAAGAAATCCTAGACGGTGAGTTGTCGGTTCGAGCGACAGAAACCCTTTGTAAAAACATAGTTAAAGGAAAGATCGGCCCAGCGCATAAGCCGCGATCCGCCAAGCCGGCTTGGGCCGCCGACCTTCAAGAGAAGCTGTCTAGGAAATTCGGCTGCCGTGCCGAACTAAAGGTTCACGCGCGCGGTGGCGGCAAGGTCCTGCTGCATTTCGCCGATTTAGATTCTCTAGACGCGATGGTGCAGGGGCTTGGACTTGGGCATGAGGCCGACGACCTCCTTGAGCCTTAACCCTTATTGATGGAGACGACGGTTAGCTTGTGGTCGTTGCCTAATCCGGCAGCGGCCTCTTTTATTTCATCTAACCCAGAGGTTATTGCTCCAAAGACGGTGGACTGGCCATCAGCAAAGAAATTGTCTCTTAGCATGATCTGCACAGTATTTGCCCTCTGGGAGCCATCGCCATCGCCAGAGGCGACAGTGCACAGCACGCCCTCGCTGTGGAATAACCGATTGCGCTCTATTGTTATCGCTGGGGCTTCTTCCTCTAGGCCATTTTCTACAGCTAAAGAGATGTTGGCAAAGTTTTTGATTTCTGCTCCAACTAGTCCCTCAAGGTTGGCCACGAAGTGCTCGGAGGTCTGTGGCGCAGCGCTATACAAAGATATGCTTAACTCGTAAGTATTTTCTATACCGTCTGTTACAGACATTATATACACGTCGCCGTCAGGGGCTTCGTTACTGAATTCCATGCTGCTACCGCCATTATCATTTGCAGCATCAAGCAGAATACTAGCAATAGGGCGTGTCTCGCCATTGTTGCTGGCTACCCACGACATCCCTTCTTTGGAAGAAGCAATTTCGCTTAAACGTGGTTTTAGAATGTCTAATGCTTGCGAGTCATTTGCCTGCAGTGCCATGCGTGTTGCTGCATAAACGAACCACGGGTAAGTGAGGGTATCTTGCTCGGCTTGAGTCAGCTTTGCACTAAGGTTCTCTTTTAGATCGATCTCAGCGCTAATAGTCTGGTAAAGCGCCCATGAGTCGGCGTTTTGGCGGTGCGCTAGGCCTGGTGCGTAATAAAAGTACGCATTGCCACCAAATACAATGGCGAGCATTAAAAAGATTGAGATCCGGTTTTTCTTAAACCAGTCAAAAAGAGGTGTTTCTTCGAAGGAGAGTACCATTTGCTAATTGGAGACCTTTTTGGTCGCCTAAAGTATTATGATTACGTGACAGTGTAGGGGGGCACCCCAATGAGGTGAAATCATATCATCCATCTGTTAAATAATTTGATAAAAATGGTCTCCCTTTGCGCATTACTCGCTCTTCTGGCATTAACCCCGAGAGCAGAGGCAATTCTATTGCCAATGCAAAGCGGCGGACAGGTGTCGGTTGAATTCGAGAGCCCCGAAGTAGAGGCCCGCGTCTCGGTGGTCGCCAAGGGGATCGACTCTCAGTTGAATAAAATCAATGCGTTATTGGGCATAAACCATGTTTTGTCGGGCACGGTGTATTTTTGCGATGACTACCAAAGCTTTTCTAGTAAACTGCAATTTGAGCCGCCCGAGTGGTATAACGCAGTTGCACAGTCCGGCTTACGGCAAATAGTAGTGTGGGTTAAGCCTGAGCAAACCCCTGCGATGATTTCCCAGCTCTTAAATCACGAGCTGATGCACTGGGCTATTTTTTCACTACCCTTAAAGACCCAATCTCTAATCCCATTGTGGCTGCACGAGGGCTTGGCTGAAATGTGGTCGGACCGTGGGCTGGCAAATACTTACCAAGTGTCTTTGGCGTGGGAGGCTATGCAAAATAGGTTGCCGCGGCTGAGCAGCTACAACTTAGAGTTTAGCACCGAGCCGTACCGCGCCGCGGTTGGCTATGCTTTATCGAAAGAGTTTATCTCGTATTTACGCAACAAGTATGGCGACAGCATTTTCCGTCGCCTCTTCGTTTCCATGGATGGCGGCCGTACTCTCGATCAAGCGCTAATTGATCATACAGGATTGAGTATCGTTTCTCATGAGCAGACAGTGCGCGCTAATCTCGATTCGTGGTGGAGAGTTGTTCAAGAGCTGTATCCGCATTTTTTCTTACTAGTAGTAGCCGCAATATTGTTATTGGTTCCTTTTGTTGCTGCTCGCCGCCGCGCGCGCCGCAAAGCTCTGCATGCGACATGGCAAAGCGAAGAAGAGGTCGATATTTATGATGGGCAAAGCGACAATATGGGTAATGGGTAAAGCCAAACGCCGCGGAAATACTAAGCGAGTCATCACTGCCAAGATAGGCGGGTGGATTACTCCGTTGTTAATTAAGTTAATTGCAAAAACCTGGCGAGTGAGGTGGGAGGGCGAAGACATTTATCGCGGCGAGCATAAAGATGTAATCATTTCTTTTTGGCATCAAACAATTCCTACGGCAATCGGCAGCCACCGTAACAAAAACATTTGTGTAATGGTTAGCCTCAACCGCGATGGAGAAATGATTTCACGCGTTGCAAAAAGCATGGGCTATTCGACGGTTCGCGGCTCTAGTTCTGCTGGCGGGCGCGAGGCCTTTAATGAAATCACAAAAACCGTTGACAGGGATACCCCTATTGCATTTACTCCGGATGGGCCGCGAGGTCCATTCCATAGCGTGGCGAGCGGGGTGCTGCGCGCTAGTGCAGTAACTGGGCGTACCATTTATGTTTTCGGGGTTGCCGCAGAAAAGTATTGGAGCGCTAACTCGTGGGATAAAATGTTTTTAGCAAAGCCATTTTCTAAAGTTGTTATCCGCTACGATTCGCAGATGGGTGTTTTAGACGAAGAGAAAATAAAAAACAAAGACTATCGCGATGAGCAAGCAGCACGCTTAAAGAAAATAATGGATGATTGTGAAAACGAGGCTAAACAAAACCTAATCGATTGGTGCGATGAATAAAACCTGGGTATATAAGTTAAGTTCGGCCGAGAGCAGCGCATTGCGTGAAAAATTAAATGAAGGCCACTTTGAGTTCCGCAAACTAAACCACGCATTGTTTCAAGTGCGCTCCGAAGGGTTAACGGCATCTATGTACAGCAGCGGTAAGTTGGTAGTGCAGGGTGGCAATGCCGAAAGTTGGTGCACGCAATACTTAGGCGACAAGCATGTCGTTGAAGACTCTAAGAATAGCAAAGAGGGTAAAGCGACGAGACCCATGTCGAGCAAATGGCCGCAAGCGGCTAACGCGATCGGCTCTGACGAAGCGGGCAAGGGCGATAGCTTTGGCGGGCTAGTAGTTTGTGCTGTTGGGTTAACCGAAGAAACTCTAGAGCTAGTTTCCCAAACAACCATTTGCGATTCTAAACTTATGACCGACGCTTTGATTTTGCAGTTGGCGCCGTGGTTGAAAGAGCATGTTGTTTATAAGATTTCCAATCTGTTTCCTGAAGACTATAACCAGCAATGGAAGCAGCACGGAGGGAATGTGAATACTTTGCTTACCAGGATGCATGTCGATTGCATTCTTGGGGCCGCAGAGCAAGGTGATTTTGTTAATGCCGTTGTGGATAGGTTTTCTCCCCGATCACCGGTGAGTAAAGAGCTCGCTGCAAAGTTGCCGAATATTAAAGTAACAGAGCAGCCGCGCGCCGAAGAGTTTTTGGCGGTGGCATGTGCGTCGGTGCTGGCCCGCGCTGCATTTCTCGAACAGATCGCAACTCTTAGTGAACAACTCGCATTCGATATCCCTCTAGGTTCAGGCTCTCCGGTGCCACCGGCACTGCGGCGGTATCGCGAGATACACGGAAACGATAATTGGGCTCAAGCCGTAAAAATGCATTTCAAAAACGTACAAAAGTTTATTTTATAATGGGACACAGCCAGCAACAAGAATTCTCTTCGGTGCGCATAAAAGTTATTACCGTTTCAGACAGTCGCGATTTAAACAGCGACACGTCAGGCCAACTAATCGAAGAAAGACTCATAGCAGCGGGCCATGAATTTTTAGGACGCGAAGTTGTCATCGATGGCATTGAAGAAATTCGCAATGAAGTGAAGTCTTCCATTCAGCAACAGCGCGCACAAGTGGTCATCTTGAATGGCGGCACAGGTGTTACACCTCGCGACCAAACCCCAGAAGCCGTCGAGCCATTATTTGATAAACCGTTGCCGGGCTTTGGTGAACTATTTAGACAGCTCTCGTTTTTAGAAATAGGTGCGGCGACTATTCAGTCACGCGCGACTGCCGGAATGATAGGGCGCTCATTAGTCTTTTCGATACCCGGGTCCACTAAGGCTTGCCGCCTTGCGATAGAAGAAATAATATTGCCGCAATTAGATTCGCGAACCAAGCCATGCTCGTTTAGCGCCCTACTTGGGCTCTAAAGGTTCAGTCGATTCTGGCTGATCATCTACGCCGTCGACATCGGCGTCTTTAATAAATTCAACAGCAGCTTCCGAAACATCTTGGTCATCAAAAACGCCGTCTTCTTTTAGGGGCCCAGCTGCCGTCGGAGAAAAGGGGTCAACGTCGCGCCGCAGCTCATCAAGCGTTTGTTCGAGTCCGGTTTCGCGCTTAATGTCGTTCATGGTGCGACGTAATTTAAACCACATCTTTCCGACTTCACGCACGATCTCTGGGAAGCGCGATCCAAATACCATAATACCCACAACCACAATGACTACAAGCTCTGGCCCGCCTATGAAGGCAGAGAGCTTAACGGATGTCGCGGAGGTTGAAAGCATTACTATTGAATTTGTCGTGGACAAAGCGCGGAGTTATTGAAAAGTAGAAACCATCCGCGCCAGTAGATTCTACGAGAGTATAACCCACTTCGATACTAAAGTCGTGCGCGTAATGGGTGGCCTCCCACGTTGAGAATAGGCCGGCATCACCAGAAAAGTTGCGGCTTTCGCGCATGGACGCAGACCACTCTTCAGAAATGCGTAGCCCGGCGTAGGCAGACCCCAAAGCAAAGTCTTGCGCAGTGCCATTCACTTCTAGGTAGCTAAACCCGTAAAAGTAATTCGATTCAGGACGCATGCTGACTTGACTTACAATTTCATCGGCGCGATCTAGCTCGAAGTCATAGCGCATGTTTAATAACACCGACATGCCTTTTAGGGCTTCGCCGTTTACCGATGGCGTCCATTTCATGCGTAGCTCGCTAGGGCCAAGGCCATCCTGCAGGGACTCGCTGCGAAAGGGCATTATCGATGAGCCTAAAGACGAAGATGCGGATAGATAGTAGGGCTGTAATAGCTGCATATCTAGCCACGGGCGTTCGGCGTTCGGCGCGTAGAAGAATTGGCGTACCCCTAGTTCGATAAGCCGTCCTTCTTGTAAGGCGTCGGCGCCGTCAAAATAGTCGGGTATTCCGTTTGGAGAAACGATCGCGTGTTGGGAGCGCAGACTAATGCTCGGAATAATTTTATGCGACCATCCATCAGGGTAGTGTTGAATAAAGATGCCATTACTCGACAAGCTAGATTCGATATATAGCTGTTGGTCGCTAAGAGTTGCTGGCAAAGTGTCACGCCACGCGCTTGAGCGAAGGGTTACTGCAGGCAATAAATGCATGCCACCAAAAGGGATGTTTGCCGAGGCGTTAGCCCATACGGCGACTCGGTCTCTTTCGGCGTTTTGGTTTCCAATAAAGTCATATGCCGTTGCGCTGGAAACCCCATAATCTTGCAATTTTAGCCGCCCAGCACTAGCACCCCACGAAGTACTCAGCCAATCTGGAAGCCTGCCGTCGCCAGCTATTGCATATGACAAGTATTCGCTATATGGCAGATAAGATAAATATTGCCCCTGAGGATCAGGGGCCTTGCCAAAACCGTCGAGCGGGGTGTATCCACTGCTTAATGTGGGTATTGAAATAATAGCCGAAAAATAGTCTTCGGAGCCGCGCCTAGACAATTCGAGAGAGCTTATGGCATCATCGTTGTTAAGCCAAGTGTTGCGGAAAAATTCTGGGGCAACCAAGTGATCTGAGCTTAGTGATAGCTCGGCATTGAAGGACCAAAGCTCATCAAGCTGCCAATGGTTATGCCAGTCAATCAAGTATCGCTGAGAATTAGTGCGGCTAATAGCATCGCCCAAACGGTGGAAGTCTTGCGAATCGTCGTTGAGGTAGAAGGCCTTAAATCTGCTAACGAAGCCGTCTCCTTGGTAATTAAAATCGACAGACAGGGGTAGCCCGCGTAAGCTTGAATATGCGAGGCTAACATCCCATTCGAGGCTATGTTTATTATCGAGGATGGTGCGTCCGCCAAATTTGGGAGTAATCGCATTGCCAGTGATGCGCGACGATCCAAAGTTAATGCTTTTTAGCCCGAAAAAGTCGTCTCCATCAACGAAGTCGGGTGAGGGTAGCGGCAGCACGGGTAAACCGTAAATATTTAACCAAGCGCTTTCCGGCTGCCAAAGCATTTTGTCATTTTCGATTTTGGTTACACGCAGCAACTTGAATGATGTGCTGTAATGCTGCGGCTCATCAAGACATGTTGAGAAGGTGCATTCGTGGAACTCTAATTTGCCATTCGGGAATTCGAGCAGTTGCTTGGCAGTAATCAGTACCGGCCAGCCGTTTGGCCCAATCGTGTCGCCCGCAAAAACGGCGCGCATATTCGTAAATTCACTAATAGATTCTATGGGGCGCAAACTAAGCCTTTCGGCGGTAATTGAAAAGCGCTCATCTACAAAAACAACGTTATCAAAAACAGTAAGGCTACGTATCAAGGTCTTCTCACCATCTAAACCGATCCCGCGTAATAAAGAAGCAGACCATCCGCTATTGTCGCCGAGTGCGCCAGGGCTACGGTCTATCTCGATAACGGCAGTACCCGCTTTAAGGGACAGCAATTCGGTCGATAGTTCAAAGCTAGTTAAGGTGTACTTAATACCATTTTCAGTATCTTCGCTACTGATGGATTCTGCACTTAAGCTAAACCCGCTTTCGTCGACGTCGATAGCCGGCTGCTGCTGTTGGGTTTGCAGGATGCTTAAGCACAAGGCGCTAAGTTGTAGAATCATTACTTGTCTTTGAAGGTAGCGCTACGCGCATTTAAAGATTGTGTTTCGTAATTATATTTAACCCATACACCGGTCGTGCTCTGACCATTGCTGCGCTTAATACTCGCTAAATTAATCTCGTCGCCTAAGGCGGTAATAGTGCTAAGGCCAGGGGCAAACTCGATGGTGTTTCCCAAGACGGTTGCCTGCTGGTGCATTAATGTAGGATTACCACTTAATACAAAACTCTCGCCAATGTCGCTGCTCTCCCATATCAGGCGCTGTGCAGTCATATTACTATCACTCAGTAGTGCGCTTAATGCGCCACTCGCTTCGCCGCCAGCGGCTGTCGCACTAAATTTATTACAACGCAGCCATTCGTTGTCGCCGCTACTTCGGCTAACAAAGGCATTTTTATGAATGGTTAATGACTCGCCAAAGACAAAGTCTATCGCTTCGCCCTCTAGGGCAATTTCAGTTTTATCAGCCAAGGTTGTTTGTATCTTGCAAATTGGCGTTTTTGACAGGCTGCCGCTGTGCAAAGAGATGGATTTTTGACTTAATTCAAGAGAATCAGCACGGCCAATTATCGCCCCTTGGAATACGACGTCTTCTTTGGCTAACCAACGCTGGTCATCGACTTCAAAATCTATTTTACGTGCGGTTAATATTACAGCTTCGTGTAATAAGTTAAGGCCACCGGTTGGCGCATCAATTTGTGGCGCGCCCGTGAATGTGATTAACTGCGGTGAATAAAGGATATCGTTGGCACTGAAAGAAACCGGGCGCTGGTTAAAAGTTAGAGTGCCATGAGCCGGCGGGCGGCCATCGGCGGAAGATACGCGAAAGCGGTCGGCGTCTAGCTGTTTTAAAACGTCTCCGAAAACAACGCCATTAATGTTTTCTAAAATGACATTTCCGGTTGCGTGGCTAGAGCGGTATGTTCCGATGCTTGCGTTAAAATGTTGCTGCGATGTAGAAGAAAAATCGTCACAAGCAATTTTCGCAGGACTTCCAGCAACGAGTAGCTCGGCAGAAAAACCACCGTGCCCCGTTATCGCGCCACCTGCTGCATAGCTTAAGTGTTCGGCAGCGAGCCAGGTGATTTGCTCATCACTGGGCTTGATGTAGGCATTTCCGTCAAGCTGCCAATTGTTTTGGGCATCCGTTGAAAATTTGTCGGCGACAGCAGTGCCTTGCGAGCCAATCACTGACACGCCGCCCTCCATGGTGAGCGAATCTTCTTTTAATATGGCTAACTGCCCCTTGACCGAGCCATCAAGGCGGTGAACCGTTACGTCGCCAGCGAGGTGGATAACGTTTTCATTAGCGAACAGGCGCGCATGTTTCTTGGCCGTAGTTTTTAGGAAAGCACCGTTGTTGGGCACGACATTTATTTCACCGTTAATAATGAGATCATGCAAGCTGCCATCGCCTAGCCAGCTGATGGTCGAGTCGGCGCCACGCAACTGCAAAGTTTCTCCGTGCCATAGCGTAGGCTGCTGAAACTTAGCCAAACGTGGACGCCAATTACCGCTTTCGCTTGGCGACAACCGTAGTTCTAGTTTAGGAGTTTCAATATCGCCGATGATGCTACCTCCGGCTGGAAAATGAGTGCGCACAGAAGTTTTAGATTCTAATGTGAGTAGGTAGTCGCCATTCTCTAAAGCAATAAAAGATCCAGGCCCGTCACAGTCGCCTTGTATCACTTGGCCATCGGCATTGCGAATAGACCACCTTAACAGGCCGTGGTAGGGCGTAAAATCGATACGTGATGTGGAAGGGTCGAAAGTAAGACTTTGACCTTCGAGGTGCAAGTCGCCGGTATCTAAGGTAAAAAAGCCATCGGCAAAAACCAGGTTTGTCTGAGGGTCAAGCTGCGCTAGCGCGGACTTTATTTTTAAAGTCCCGCCATCTCCAAAGTTGTTGATTAAAAAAACAGGCTTTGTCAATTGCCAGAGTTGGTCAAAATCAAAGCGCAAACTAGCAGAGCCGTCGTCGACCGGCAGCCAGCATTCTGGAGAGTCGACGCGAAATCCTCTGTCGCTAGAATCGGCGCCATCGTTTGAGACAATAACCGAATTAGTTAGTGCCATCCCGTCGTTGCTGGGCGTTGGGTCATCTCCTTCAACGCGGTAGCGCGGAATAAAAGTACTATTGCCGCCTTCTGCTTCTTGCGTCTCCTCTGCGACCATTGTCACACGTCCTCTTAAAGCGGTCTCGGTCTTGCCTGTGCCAGAGAGATAGTGAATGAATCCAGCCGGGCTTGCTTCGGTTTTCGACCGCACACCTTCTTCTTCGGCAGAATGCTTGAAGACGTCTGCCACTAACATTAAAGCGGTAGTAAAAACAATGGCAAAGCCAGTTAAGCGTAGGTTACGGCGCATGATTATTTGTTT
>JBLINB010000041.1:0-14686 GCA_047638975.1 Myxococcota bacterium | reverse complement strand
GCTAAACCCTGCTTACCCAGAAGGCATGATGATTGCGATTATCTTCATGAATATCTTCGCCCCTACCATCGACTACTACGTAGTTAAAGCCAACATTACTCGCCGGGAGAAACGCCTTGGAATTCAGTAATAAATACATCATCGGCTTCGCCTTGGCCTTGTGCTTGGTGTGCTCAATTGCAGTTTCTACAACTGCCGTAGCACTCAAAGATTTACAAGACGCCAACATTCAGCTCGATACTCAAACACAAATCTTACGTGTGGCAGGCCTCGTCGGTCCTACCGAGAAGCCTAGCGTTGAGAAAGCTAACGAGCTTTACACCACTAGCATTAGAGAAGTCGAAGTCGAAACGGCCACCGGTAACATTCTCGGTGACGGCAAGCTTGATTCTAAAGTATTTATCAGGGCGCTCAAAACAGCGATGCCTGATTCCTATACCGTACTTGAAGTGACGGCTCCTGGCAAAGAATGCTATGTGTTCTTAGTTTGGGGTAACGGTCTATGGTCAACCATGTACGGTTACATCGCAATCGAGGCTGACAAGAATACTGTAAAAGGTTTAACCTTCTATACTCACGGCGAGACTCCTGGTCTTGGTGGCGAAATTGATAGCGACGACTTCAAAGACCAATGGCCTGGTAAAAAGCTTTTCGACGAAAATGGTGTTATCGCCATCGACGTAATGAAGAAAGGCAAAGTCAAACTAGAGCAGCATCAAGTAGACGGTATCTCCGGCGCAACGATCACCTCGGTGGCTGTTGGCGAACTATTGCAAAAATGGTTTAACGCCGAGCACTACGGTAATTTCTTAACAAACGAGGCGAACTAATGGATAAAGAAACTAAAGACGTCCTTCTCGGCCCTATTCATCTTAAGAATCCGATTACCCTGCAAGTGTTGGGTATTTGTTCAGCACTAGCTGTTACATCTAAGCTCGAAGCCGCTTTCGTGATGAGCGGTGCACTAACAGTAGTTTTAGTTTGTTCTAACGTGGTCATTTCAATGCTGCGTAATAAGATCCCGGGCAGCATCCGTGTGATCACTCAGTTAGCAATTATCGCTTCATTGGTAATTGTTGCGGACCAAGTGATGAAAGCCTATTTATTCGATGTCTCGAAACAGCTTTCAGTATTTGTGGGTTTGATTATTACCAACTGTATTGTGATGGGCCGCGCCGAAGCGTTTGCGATGGCAAACCCTCCAGGTAAATCAGCGCTCGATGGTTTAGGCAATAGCCTGGGTTATTCTGCGATTTTGATTGTCGTAGCATTCTTCCGCGAGCTACTTGGCTCCGGAAAGTTGATGGGCGTACAAGTCCTTGGCGATTGGTATCAGCCCAACGGTTTGATGGTCATGTCACCCGGAGCGTTTTTCTTGATTGGTTTACTTATCTGGGCACAGCGTGCTTACTCTCCAGTACTTAACGAGAAAGAATAATGGAATTAGTAAACATCTTCCTGCAATCAGCGTTCATCGAGAACATGGCGCTGGCCTTTTTCTTGGGCATGTGTTCCTTCTTGGCAGTGTCCAAAAAGGTAGACACCGCTGTTGGCCTCGGCGCTGCAGTTGTATTTGTGCTCGCCATCACCACTCCACTCAACAATTTAATTTACGAAAACTTGTTGAAGGAAGGTGCCTTAGGTTGGTTATTAGGTGCTGAAAAAGCAGCTGGCATTAACCTCGAGTTCTTGTCCTTTATTGCTTTCATTGCGACAATTGCAGCTACTGTGCAAATTGTAGAAATGGCTATCGACAAGTTCTCACCAGCGCTTTACGGCGCACTCGGTGTGTTCTTACCGCTGATCGCGGTGAACTGTGCCATCCTTGGTGGTTCGTTGTTCATGGTGCAACGCGAATACAATCTCGCCGAATCAACAGTCTTCGGTGTAGGCGCTGGTTTCGGTTTCATGTTGGCGATTGTGGCACTAGCAGCAATTCGCGAAAAGATGAAATACTCAAATGTCCCTCATGGCTTACGTGGTCTAGGCATAACTTTTATCACTACTGGCCTCATGGCCATGGGCTTCATTATCTTCGGAGGCATCAAGCTTTAAGCTGTTGATTCAAATGGATACTACAACTATCTTTCTCGGCGTTGGCGGCTTTACTTCCGTCGTTATCGCTTTGGTTTTCATACTGTTAGTGGCCAAATCAAAATTGGTCGCCAGCGGAGATGTGCATATCGACATCAACAATGGCAATGAATGCTCGTTCGATACACCGGCGGGCGGCACCATCCTCACTACGCTTGCTAACAAGAAACTGTTCATTCCATCAGCTTGTGGTGGTGGCGGTACTTGTGGCCAATGCTTGGTGCAAATAGATGAAGGCGGTGGCGCGCTGCTACCCACCGAAGAAGGTCATATTAGCCGTGGTGCGGCGAAAGAGCACTGGCGTTTGGCGTGTCAGGTAAAAGTCAAAAGCGACATGAAGCTGCGTATTGAAGAAGAATGCTTATCCGTCAAAAAATGGGAATGCGAAGTGGTCTCAAACAATAATGTTGCCACTTTCATCAAAGAGTTAGTTGTAGAATTACCGCCAGCCGAAGAAATGGATTACGAATCGGGTGGGTACATTCAAATCGAAATTCCGCCACATAATATCGACTACACTGACTTCGCAATTGAAGATCAATACCGCGGCGACTGGGATGCTTTCAAGTTGTGGGACATCAACTCAACTACTAATGAGACTGTAGAGCGTGCTTACTCGATGGCTTCTTACCCAGCCGAGGGTAATCGCATCATGCTAAATGTACGCATTGCTACGCCACCACCACGCGGCCCAGGTGGCACCCCTACTGGCAAAGGTTCTTCTTATATATTTGATCAGAAGCCTGGCGACAAGGTAACTATTTCTGGCCCCTACGGTGAATTCTTCTTGAAGGATAACGATCGCGAGATGGTTTTCATTGGTGGCGGTGCGGGTATGGCTCCGATGCGCTCACACCTACTGCACCTATTTAAGACACTCAAAACTGAGAAGAAAGTTTCTTTTTGGTACGGTGCGCGTTCACTGCGTGAAGCCTTCTACGTCGATGAATTCGATGCGATTGCTGCTGAATTCCCGAATTTCGAATGGCACTTAGCTTTAAGTGACCCACAACCAGAAGATCACTGGAAAGGTAAAACCGGTTTCATCCACCAGGTACTGCAAGAGTCTTACCTAGACGACCATGAAGCTCCTGAAGAGTGTCAATACTACATGTGTGGCCCGCCAATGATGAATACCTCTGCAATGAGCATGCTAGAAGATCTAGGTGTCGAGCCAGAAGACATCTTCCTTGACGATTTCGGCGGCTAAATTTTAGATGATTATGCTAAGCTTGCTGCATGCCTCACCTGCAGCAAGACCTCGTTGAGTGTGCAAGCCATTTAGGGCCACGTACTCGAATGATATCTTAAATGCGGTCTTGCGCGCGGGCGCGTAAAAAGTTCAGAAAGCTCTTAGCGATTTATTAAGTGACTACAAAAGACCCTCAAGACAGTGCTGAAGAGCTCTTCCAACAGTGGTTAGAGGGCTATACGCACGATATTGACTTCCCTACCCTTCCCTTTCTAGAGCAGGCTGAAGGGTCAGAGTGTCGGCACCAGCTAGAAGAAATATTCTCACAGATGAATGAGTCTCCGACGAACTCTCTAGATGCGACTGACCGCCTGCAAGAAAGCATAAAGCTGAGTAACTATTCTTTGATTAGCGAAATAGCGAGCGGCTCTACCGGAACGATATGGCGAGCATTTGATAATACTTTGCGCCGCGAAGTTGCCGTCAAGATTGCGCGTGAAGGCTTGCTCTCTAGCGGTGAGATTAAGAAAAGGTTTTTACGCGAAGGACGAGCTGCAGCGGCGATAAAGCACCCGAGTATCGTTGATGTTATCGGTGTCGGCGAAGATCACAACCGTCAGTTCATCGTCTTTGAATTGATTCGCGGTGCACGTACGCTTGCTGCGAATAATAAGCCGCACACGGCTAATGCCAAAAACTTTTCTAGCATGTGTGAAGCACTTAATTTAGCGCATTCAAAGGTTGTAAGTAACGACTGCGGAAATGATGCGAAATTAGGATTGGTCCATGGTGATATAAAACCAGCTAATATTCTTATAGATCCTGATGGCACTTTTAAATTAGCCGATTTTGGCGCGGCCTCTTTCAAAGATGACTTTGATGATTGCAGCACACAAAACGGCAATGGTACGCGCGCTTATTGGTCACCTCAAATGTTTGAATGGAAAGAAACCGATCACTATTGTGATCAGTGGGCAATGGGCGTAACCATGTGGGAATTCTTTACCGGCCAACATCCGTTTTATGATTCAGAAACGACCCACGGGCAATTAGCGAAACGCATTAGCAGCACAGCGCCCTCTTGTGGCGAGGCTCAACTGCCTCTCGACTTGCATGCCATTCTTCTAAAAATGTTAAGCAAGGACCCAAGCAAGCGCTACAGCGATTTTGCAGCAGTGGCTGACGACTTAAATAACTTCGCTAACGGCAGAATAGTTAAGGCGCGGCGTCCGTCAATGGTAGAACTCTCTAATCGTTGGGCGCGGCGCAACAAAGTTTTTCTTGCGCTATTCTTGCTATCTTTATCGACTACGGCAGTCTTTGCCTTTGCGGTAAAGCAAACCAAGGCTCTGGCCACAAACGTACAATTGTCAGCAGGATACACCGTTGGTTTACTCAACGCCGATTTGCAAGAGCATAACTTAGAAAAAAGGCTGCAGATTTACGACACGATTACAGTCATTGAAAATCATATACGGAACTCTACTCGAAATGATACGCCGGTTGATGCCATGCTGTTCAAGGCTGTAGGACAAGAGTACTTAAAGCTGCATAATAGCGCGGCCGCCGTGACAGCTCTTGAACATGCGCTCAAGCTAAACTTACTCAAGGAGTCTGAGCATCACCATCTGCTGTCATTATTGGCTAGCGCTTACATTAATAACGATCAGCCATTACTCGCTGTTGCTCTTCTAAAAAAAGTAATTGACGCGTCAGCGCAGGATGCAACAGACCTTGCTTTCTTACAATCCTATAACCTTTATGGCAAGGCACTCAGTGCTGCGGAGCATCAAGATGAAGCGGAAGATATTTTCAGAGATATCCATCGTAAATATGTAAAACTCGATAAAGCCGACCATCCTCAATACTATATTAACGAGTTTGATTTGTTAAATGCGCAGCTACCAAAATATTATTCAAGCACTAAATATCAGCAACGCTGCGACAGCTGGATCGTCTTGGCTACCGAAGTCTTTGGTGAAGCATGGAAGCATTTACCGCCGATGTATGCGTTGCTCGCAAAAGCGCATACCCTAGACCGCAGTCACCAGCAAGCTGCGTTCAATGCCGAGCGCGCCGTGAGCCTCGCCCTACGCTATCAAGCTCCCTACCAACCGAGCACGATTGATTTGCAAATTCAATATATTGACAGCTTAATTGCAGTCAACCGCAACAACGAGGCAAAATATCTGGTAGGGACTTTGGCCAACACTATCAGCGACCTCAAGGGGCGGGCCTCTTTCGCCGAGACCGACATGGTTCATATAGACTTAAGCCGCTTTGATGATTTACAAGGACGTACTGAAATCTATCACGCCATCAATGGATACATTGACACGCCGACTATTGTTGGGCAATCATGGCAAATACACTCTCCGTTGCGTCCAGCTCCGGCTCGTGCTCTGCCCCGCGAGGATACTTTTTCTCCGCCGCCGCCTGATGCCATCGTATTATTTGACGGTACAGGTTTATCAAACTGGACCAACAAAAGTTGGCTCGCGGACAATGGCGCGATGACGTGCGGTAGCGGCGAAACCAAAACCGTACAAAGCTTCGGTGACTGTCAATTGCATATTGAGTTTCGCATACCGGAATCAGTGAACGCTGGGCAAAACATGGGCAACTCAGGTATTTTTCTAATGGGAAATTACGAAGTGCAAGTCTTAAGTTCGTACGACAATCCGACTTATGCTGACGGCAGTTGTGGCGCAATCTACGGACAATTTCCGCCGTTAGTTAACGTTAGTCGAGCGAATGGCGAATGGCAAAGTTATGACATCTATTTTACGCGACCACGCTTTGATCATGAGGAATACTATTCGAGTGCGCCACGTATCACCGTTGTTCAAAATGGCGTGCCGATTCATATTGACCGCGAATTGTTTGGCGCCACTCGCTGGAAGTCATTGCCTGAAGTTAAGCATCATGCCGAGCGTTTGCCCATCTCATTACAAGACCATGGCAGCCCTGTAAGCTACCGCAACATCTGGATCCGAGACCTTGAACAAGAATAAACTTTTAATCGTAGCCTGCTTAGTATTAGGGGCATGTTCTCAAAAACCTTCTGAGCTTAGTGAATATAAATTAAGTGGCTTAGTCATGGGCACAAGTTGGCATGCAACATGCCTTTCGCAAGATGAAGTTCAACAACAAACAGTCAGCACTGCCTTAGACGAAGTTGATGCCCTGATGTCGACTTATAAAAACGACTCAGAAATTTCATTATTCAATCAGTCGTCCACGGGTGCTGAAATGTCACCGATAAGTGTTTATGTGATTGAAGTCGCTGTAGGTATTTCTGAGAAATCAGATGGTGCTTTCGACCCTACTGTGATGCCACTCGTCGACATATGGGGCTTTGGTCCTGGCAAAGGTGATGCGAGCATACCCGACGCCAAGCGTATAGCGGATGTCATGCAACACTGCGGCTGGCAGCATTTACTGCTAGACAATGAATCTTTTTTTGTGGGTAAGCGCATCCCTGAATTGGAAATTGATTTATCAGCCATTGCCAAAGGCTTCGGCGCTGATCACGCTGCGCGGGCATTAGAATTAAAAGGCATAGACAACTACATGATTGAAGTCGGTGGTGAAATACGCGTCAAAGGCCAATCTATTCATGCGCGACCATGGCGCTTGGCAATCGATTCGCCAAATGAAGCAGACTACACGCGCATCATTGAGCTGTCGAGTGGAGCCATCGCCACCAGTGGCGACTATCGCAACACGCGGATGCTTGACGGGAAATTGTTTTCGCACACTATCGACCCACGCAGCGGCTATCCCGTTAAGAACAATTTAGCGTCCGTTAGTATTGTGGCTACAAACTGCACGATTGCCGATGCCATGGCTACTACATGTATGGTGCTTGGCGCCGAAGACGGCATGCGCTTAGTTGAAAGCATGCCCGACGTCGAAGCTTATTTTATCAGGCGCTTAAGCACTGACGTATTTTCGATCACCGCATCGAGCGGGTTTCCACCAGCACTAAACCTCGATTGAAACGGCCTGAGCCATTTTCTGAGATTGGTTAGTGTTGTAAAGCTTGCGCTTTGGGTTGCCTAATTCGGCCAACATCACCAATTCATTGCCGTCGTCTGAAGCACAAATATCCGCTTCTTTACGGGCGCAAACGCAGTTACCTAGTAAGTCCGCCTCGTCTGGCGTTTTGCCGCCACACGAACCACTAAGTTTTTTCCCGGACAACCACACCCCTACCGACATCGCCAAAACGATAACGACAAAAGCAAGCACGGTTAGAGCAAAGGTTAACATACCTATATTCTAACCTCGCGCCTGATTATTGTTCGAATGTCTCGTCTAGATCGAGAGCATAATAAGTGCCACCATCTGTCATGGGCTCGGCGCGTATCAGTCGTCCTCGGTATTCTTTGTCTTTAATCTTAACAACCACTGAAATCGTGCCCGTGGCTCGAATCAGCAATCCGTGGTCACTAGCATTAACCGTTTCGCCCTCAAGGCTTCCGGCTGCCAGCATCATGGCGATAGGCGCTACGTATTCGAGGCGCTCGCTTTGTCTGCGTTCGTTATTTGTCATGGTATTACTATTCTTTAACGGCTTTTTCCGGGGAAACCATTAGCATAAATGCCTCAACTGCTGCTTCTTTAGCATCATCATCGACTGCATCGTCTCCGAGAAACAGTTTAAACATCGCATAACACACGCCATAGTTGTCGACGATGCCAAGGGATTTGCCATTAACCACGGAATCTAGCTTGCTACCGCGCCAGATAAACAGCAATTCGTCTTCTTCGAGCAAATTAGTCTTTTCGAACCATCCGCGCAATTTAGCCATTTCTTTCATCGCCTTTAAACGCTTCTTCTCGTCTTTGGCATAAAGCTTTTCGATTTCTGGACCTAAACTATCATCGAAAGCATCGGCGATATCTTCGCCTTCAACATCGCGCGCCATCACCCAGCGCATCATTTTATTAAAGCTAACGCTAAGCATTGCTTCATCGATGAGTGCCTCGGCGTCATCATCGTCATCTAATTTTTTTGCCGCCGCGAAAGCTGCCTTCATTACTGGAGTGGCTGCCGCTTTTTCGACATAAACACCAAAGCCGTAAACATCGATCCAGTATTTTTCACGCACACCCGTGCCAACAAGATGCATGCGCTCTTTTTTGCCGAGGTCGATGTAAATCGGAAACGGTATGTCCGTTTCTGCTTCGAGCACTGTGGGTATCTCTTTTTGCGGAGCAACTTTCTTGTCAAGGTCTTGTGCTGACAAGTGAGCGCCACAGGATAGGGCTAATAAACTAAGAACGAATGTTTTCATGATGTTGTAATTGGAGTTGCGATGTGTTTTTGGCAGGCATTGATAAAGTCATCGATGCCTGCGGCCGAGCGTGGGACGATTAAGCCATTCAATGGGCCTAGCTTAAGATAAACGCGTTGTTCATTTAGCACAAAATGCTCAAAACTAGACCATTCAATGGTGGACGACTGCCCTTCACGCGTAATATGCAACGCATTTTCATCAAAATCAAGGACATGCTCGCTCAAAACGGAATCACCGCCATTTTTCATTAGCTTTTGCAAATGCTTAATAGTACGCCGCCGATGGTATTTAGGGAAGAGCATAAACCATGCTAGGCTCAAGAATAAAAATGAGATTCCGAACAGCATTTCGCGCTGAACAAAAACCACGATCAAGCCAAAACCCAAGTAAACCGTGCCAATTGCGTAATGGCTAAACTTTTTCATACGCCGCATAGATGGCACGTGCTGATGGCTATCAAGAGTGAACTCGAGCCAATCCTCAAATGTTAAGGTGTACGTTAGTTGCTTACTATTCTTCTTCGACGGGATCGTCATCAAATAATGCGCGATGTGCTGGGGTTTCTAAGTCGTCAAATTGTCCTTGGCGTGATGCCCAAGAGATCATTGACATTAATTAAAAGTTTTACGACGCCACGCCATGAAAACTCCGGTACCATTGTAAAGTAATGGCACTAACAGCGACAAGAATACATCTACGGCAACCATAAGCATTTTCGGCAGCAACTCCGACTTCGGAAGCCACGCGCTACACCGCTCGTGGGTCGTCCCCAGAAAGGATATGTTGCTACTCGTTTATCCTAATTATCACCTTGCCGAAGACATTACGCTCTGCCACCTTCCTGTGTGCGGCCTGAATATCTTGGATATCAAACTCGCTGTCGACAATCGGACTCAACTTCTTCTCGAAGACCAACTTAGCGACGTGATGCATCTCGCCTAGCCCGCCCATGGTGCTGCCCAGGATGCTCAAGCTCTTGAAAAAGATCGGGGCAAAGTTGAGCTGCATTTCTGCGCCGGAAGTCACTCCGCAAGTCACCAAACGCCCTCCCTTTGCCAACGCCCACACCCCTGACGGCAAGGTATCTGCGCCGACGTGATCAACAATGATGTCGAGCCCGGCTTTAGAAGTAAACGTTTTCGCGGACGCCATCCAATCGTCGCTATTGTAATTCACCGCCAAATCAGCGCCGTTAGCCAAGCCTTTTGCGCATTTCTCGTCGCTACCGGCAGTCACCATCACGTCTGCACCGTGAAGCTTTGCGATTTGTGTGGCTGCCACCGAAACCCCTGAACCCGCCGCATGCACTAGGACTTTATCGCCGGGCTGAATCTTGCAGCGTTCGACGAGCATATGCCATGCCGTGAGGTAAGTCAGTGGGAAAGCTGCAGCCGCCTTTAAGCAAAAGCCCTCTGGCAACTGAATGACATTCTCGGCATTTACAACAGCGAGATCAGCATTGCCGCCATCGCATGTTTCACCGTAAATCCCATAATCGCGGGCTAAATTATGCTCGCCCCGTGCAACTTGCGGTGAAGGTTTAGAGTTATAGCCTGGAGCAACCGCGACGCGATCTCCTGTTTTGCAATGAGTGACTCCGGCACCAACGCTTTCTATCACGCCGCTAAAATCACAACCCGGAGTAATCGGCAACGGGAATTTATGCCCGGCGACTCCGCGTCGCACCCAAGTATCGAGGTGATTAATCGCCGCATAAGCCACCCTAATGCGCACTTGGCCAGGGCCAGCCACGGGTGCGGCGATTTGTTCAAGTTTCAATACATCGAAGTCGCCATGCTGATGAACACGGACGGCCTGCATCATTTCAGGAGTGTCGGACATAGCCAAATCTTAGCGTGGCGCGGGCCTAATCGATATCGCGAAAATGGCCGAGGTTATGCGCAGCAATCATGTACATTAAGTTTTCAGCAACCGGTGGTGCGGAAAAAGAAATACTGCTAATGCGTACATTTCGCCAACGATTTAAACGTTCGATCTCGAGCATAATTTCCCATGGCACCTTGAACTCACCCACTGATGGCTCGCCGTCTGAAAGAACAATAATCTCTTCAATGTTTTCTAACTCAAAGGCTCGTGAAATTCCGCCGAACAGGTCTGTACCTCCGGCAAAGTTGTTGGTGCTCACAAAAGCCGCAGCATACTCTTTAGTGCCGGCATTAACTGGCGTAAGCTCATCGTACATTACATGAATAAGAGATTCGAAAAATACTATGTTAAATGCAGCTGTTGACGGCAAAATAGGCAACATCTTTTCGAACTCTTCGATTACTTTCATGGCACGCGTCATGCGCTTCCTTTCAGACATGCGCGCGGTCATCGATGATGACGAGTCGAGTACAAAGCAGATATTATCACTAAAGATAGGGATACCCATATAAGCTACCGTCCGCAATTGACCGGTGGCTTGCTTTGAAGCACGCATAACAGTACCTTCAGCTTTGTGTCGCAAATACGCCAAACGCCATGAACGGTAATTATTACCGATCCGATATCCGGTTATCTGCACCAACATTGCAGCAGCCTCATTAGTAGCGCGACTACGCCCCATCGCCAGAACTTCAATCAGCAACTTGATGTGGTCAGGATTTAAATCACGACGCAAAATTTCAAGACACTCGATCAACACCTCTTCCGACTCGCTGGTGATGCGTCGCATAATCTCAATTTGAGCCATTGCTAAATCGCTATCCGCTAAACCACGGATTGCCGCGACCCGCATATAACTATGCAGCTTGCGGTCTGCTAATATTTCGCGCGCCATGCGTTGCCCGCCACCAAAATAGCGCACTAAGCCATAGACTGCTTCAGCGCGAATCTCTGGCGAACGATCCTTCATGTACTTAGTCAGCGCCGGGCGCGCATCTTCACCGCAATGCGTAAGACAACGCACATAAGCGACTAATGCGTCGCTCGCATGCACGCTACGCTTCATCGCTTTCAATTCAGAATACGTGAGAGAGGCCTCAAGGTATGCTAATGCTTTCAATGCGCTGATGCGCTCAGCCATTACAGCGCTACGATCGCGCAACAATGGCCTAAGAGCACTCACCTTTGGCAAATCAAACCCGCGCTGGGGCGTCGCGTGGCGTGGCATCAAACTTGCCCACGTCGAGATGTCTCCGGTAGACGATTGCAGCGCGGAGAAGCCTAGGAGTAACAGAGAAACTAGCATCGAAGAGCGTGAGTTATAGACTCACATTGCATATAATAACCTCAATGAAACTTCGACAATGGCTATTAGTGGGTCTAATCGGCGCCTCTATTGCTGGGTGGCTGTGTATTATCGAATTTGCCGTTATAAGCTGCGATTATCAGTACTACTTTTCAAAGCACACGCTTACCGGGCCACTGTTTCGCAGTGTCTTGGCAGGCACCATTCTAGCTTTGCTTAGTTACCCGCTGCGCATGCTATACAGCACCAAAGTTTTGCGAAAGACCTCCGCGCACATGGCGACAGCTGTGTTCGTAGCATTTGTACTGTGCGTTTTTATTGTACATTCTCATTACAATTTGTACACAAGCATAGGCATTATCGCTGTTATTGCTTGTTACGCCCTCATTCAATACTTGTTCAGCAATCGCAGCATCTATGTGTTATCAAGTTTTTTCGCACCCGTTACGCATGCTTTCAGCTGTTTGATACTCGCAGGAATATTTATATTTTGTGCGGTTGACGCCCCAGGGCAGACAACAAATTGGCGTCCAAATGTATTGCTCATTGCAATTGATAATGCCTTGGCAGACCACCTAGGGTGCTATCAATACCATCGCGCTACAAGTCCGAATATAGATCGCTTATCGAACGAAGGGATTACCTACACCACGTTCAGCGCCGAAGATCAAACGACAACGGTTGAGCATAGCATTAGCGAGCTAGCCAAGCAACTAAGTAGTGATTACGCTAGTTGTTTAATCACTAACACGCATTCCGACTTCGAGCTCAACAGCTTCTCGAGCAGTCTAAACTTTGCGCTGACACCGCTTGATGACAGACTAAGCGCCAACCGTTTTAACTCAAAGAGGCCACGCAGTGATCGGGCACAAGTTTCTGCGGCAAGCACTTTTATTAATGGCGCCCGCAACCAAGGTCGGCCTTTCTTTTTAGTGTATAGCTTGCAATATTGCACTAGCCTTAGCCCGGTACCAACCTTTGCACGCGGCCATTTCTCTGCGCCGTCGGCTTCACCTACTGAGAAAATCATTTCTGAATACGATGAATGTTTGTGGTATCAAGACCGCTTGTTATCTGAGGTTATTACCAAACTAGACAAGCATGATCTAAAAGAAGACACCATTATTGTGGTTGTGGGTACGCGCCCGCCAACTAGTTTTGAAAACAACAAGCGTCTGCCTTTAATTATTCGTTATCCGAAACAAATCGCCGCTGGCAGCAGTGATGATGAAAAGTTCAACGCGTCACAACTAGCTGATGAAATCAAACGCTTGCTGGCCTTAGCCGACCAACAGCAGCGTAGCGACAACATAGATACAATTGGCTACGCCGAGTGAGATCATGTCATGGCGTTTCCAGGAGAAGCCATTGCGTGCACGGCGCATCACGAGTTTAAGTAGGGCTATATCCGACACCCAAAACAGGATTAACATCAACAGCGACGCCATCATGTTTTCGAAAAGACTATATTCTGGCTGCGCAGCTACGGCATGACCAACCACGCCACTTACCAGCACCAAGTATAGAGCGCCGAAAGTAATCCCGCGCGAGACGAGTAGCATCAAGGTTGTAGTGCTGAAATTACGTCCAAGCACAAACCATATCGTCCACCAATGAAAGAAGAGGATGCCGGCAATCGCTTGCCACTGCAAGTGCATCTCAGCTATAGCGAAAAAAGCGGTACTACTCATTATGATCAAGACACAACTGGTGCAAATACTTTAAAGGGTAAATACCACTATCGTGCCCGTCACTAAATAAAAGGCGATAAGCGTAATTGCCAATGCCTTGCATATCGACCAAGTCAATATCGTCAGCAATCGAGTCACGCGCAATGATGCGCTTGCCATCTATTTCACTAACACAATGCGCACACGGGCATAAAAAACGCATTTCGGTGAAAGCTAATTGCACGCACAGCTCGTTTTGCCAACGGAACTCTAAGCTAGACTCAACTCGCTTAATCGCACTAAGATTGGGAATCGGTGGTTTTGCCATTCTCTTCCTCTTCGCACTGCTCGCGATTGTAGCGCCAATCGACATTGTCTTTTCCCATTTGGCGCAAATGCTCAGAAGTCTTCTTTAAGCCCAAGGAATTAGCTTTGGACGTAATCGACTTAGTGGTGCGCTCCAGTAATTTTGCGATATGTGCGTTCGAAGCCGTGCCATGCATACGTCGCAAAGTTTCGACATCTTCGACCGCCCAGCGCGGCATCTTTGTGGGTGCGCTCTCTTGCTTAGATGAAGCAATGAATTTCTTGTCTTTAGCTAAACAGAGCTCGGTTGCTTTAGATTCTATTTGACTTTCGGGCATGCCCAAAATCAATGATAAATCGAAATTGGTGCGGCTACCGTATAGCTTTTTTAATTCAGCTATATATTCACGAGTCCAATCACGCTCAGCGACCTCAAGTTTAAAACTCTCGATTTTACGAGTGATCTCTTGTGAAGTACGTTTGAGAATACGCGCCCATTCGTTGATGTTACCCGCACTGCCATATAAAGCCTTAAGTCGAATAACGTCTTTCGCGCTCCAGGGCGCATTACCGCTGGCGGTTGATTCCGGGAACATCTTTGCCACCATCTTATTGACCGATGACAGTGGACGGCCGACGTGATGCGCTATTTTGACTAGGCGCACACTACCATACATACGCATCAAATCACCGATATCAGGCTGAGACCATTGTCCAGACTTTTTGGGCTTATCTAACATGTATGATTTTGAAGTTCAGGGGGGACTAACATCGGCGAAAAGGGAATTAGCTGAAATCCCTAGTTCTAAGATACATGATTTTGACTAAGAAATGAACCACTTATCATTCACTTTTTGAATCAAGCATTTTTTGCCAAACATCTTTGACCGCACTATGCAGTAAGTGAAAGGCCTCATCAGAAGTA
>JBLINB010000040.1:0-15045 GCA_047638975.1 Myxococcota bacterium | reverse complement strand
TTGGCAGTCAAGTGTTTGCGCTTGGACTAAAGCTTGTGCAGCGTCTGTGATTACGGCGCCATCTTGAGTACGCGGCATCAAACTGCCATCGGCTAAGTATGCGCGGTCGGCGAAACCTTCAGCGACCACTTGCAAACGTTTGCTAGTGAATGACGGCGGGGCATAAAGTAATAGCGAGTCATCAACCGCGCATACAGCTTCAATAACGACTTGCTGTAAATCGGCATCATGCAGCATCATGTTGTACAAAGCGCCATGTGTTTTTACATGATGCAACTTCGTGCCTTGTGCGATACACTCATCACGCACGGCGTTTATTTGTTGCACTAAGCTAATGACTAAGTCGTCTGCGCTAATCTCCATCGCTGCGCGTCCAAAGTTTTCGCGATCAGGAAAGGACGGATGGGCGCCGATTAAAACGTTATGCGCACGGGCTAGTTTTACGGTTTGGTGAATGGAAGACTTATCGCCAGCATGTCCACCGCATGCAATATTGCAGGCATGCAAGTACGGCATTAGCTTGGCGTCATTGGCCAAACCCTCGCCGAGGTCGCAATTAATATTCACTGAATAACTTGCCCCATTGGCTAGTCTCAGCGACATGCTGCATGCGCTTTACGCCATGCTTTTCCCACCAGTAATCATCATGGTAAACGCTTGAGCCTTTGATGAATAAATGAACCAATGGCGTTTTGAAAAACAAATCTTGAACGTAGCGCATCGGCCCAAACCACATCGAGTTGCCGACACTAGAAGCGAAGTTGTTTTTAACGGAGAATCCCCAACCGGCTTCGACGTCGTCACCGACGATTTCGATATCCGCTTCATCAACGTTGCCTAAACCGCGTTCGGCGCATTCACGCAAATAGCCGATTTCGAAGGGATCAAAGCCCATTAAGCGCGCGGCGACGGCGTCCATCGCGACACTGTCGGAGGAAGCGATCAGTACATTCTTTTCTACGGGATGCATGGTGCGCGGACCCGCTCCGTTACCAGCCAGGGTGCCATCGGCAATCGCAAACATGCCAGTGTGCAATTCTTTTTGCACTGCAACTAAATCGGCAAGTACCCCATGAATATAAGTGTGACAGTAGTGACGTCGAGTATTCAATAACCCACCAAAGCTGTTTTTAACGGCTCCGGTAGTAGTAGTGTAAACATGCGTTTTTACGGTCGGCAAGTGCAAGATACTTTTGCCGTGAAACATCTCCGGAAACTCAGCACCCTCAGGATAAACTTTATCCAGCCAAGGTATCTCAGCTTGCGGACGCCATCTATTCCATTTAACGCTTTCTGGGTTATTGACAAAAAATTGTTCAATGGCATATTTGTCGTAGACCGGTTGCAGTTTAAGGTTTTTTAAGCCTTCATGCGGATCGGTGACCACGGTGTCATTGTGCACCGCCAGCATTTCACGATCATTCTCTTGCAACCATTTAATCGCGCCTTCAAGTTGCCATGGCGTAGTATTGGCCGACAAAAAGGGTTTGTGCCAAGTGATATTATCTTTGAGAATCACCGGCGAGCCGCTTGGTAAAGCCTTACTCGCTTCGCCCAAATCACAAGCGCGCGCGATGTCTTGATGAATGCTGTCGGCACTTGCGATGACTACCGCGACTTTAGATTTGTTCGACATCTATCGAAAGTAAATGAGGTAACCAGCTGTAGCGGCAAAACCTAGAGCGCAACTAATGAGATGTAAATCCATGGTTGCTAGGCGCTCAGGACGCTCGCCGCCGCCTTTGCTATAAACCAAATGCAAATAGCGCATGACGCCAAAATACACAAAGGGCAGGGTGGCGACCATGCCAGTCATGCCGGCGCGCGATTCTAAGTCAACGTTGCCGGCTTCGATGATATTGGCTGGCAGCAAAGTGTAAAGCGTATAAGTTATTAAAACGGCCGCGGCCATAATCACTACCATCAAGTCAGTCGCTGGCGAGTTGTAGACGGCCAATGTCGGGCGCTGTTTAGCCGGATCGTCTCCGTCCTTAAGTGCGCTGACTTCGGCGCGGCGTTTACATAGCGCCAAGAATAGAGCGAGCTGCACGGTGCAGGCAATCAGCCATGGCGATGCCGGAATGTTAATCGCCCATACTCCGGCGAGCACGCGTAGCGAGAAACCCGCTGCAATACAAAATACGTCAACTAAGTAAACGTGTTTTAGCCACGGCGAATACAGTAACTGTAATCCGAAATAAAGCACAATAGCCAGCCACGCCTGCCCTTGACAGGCGGTGATGAATAAAGCTGCGGCGGCAAGCGCAATCGCTAGACCAATCGCAGTCGGCACCGAGACCTCGCCGCTGGCAATCGGCCGCAGACGTTTATCCGGGTGATGACGGTCGCGCTCGCGGTCGAGCACATCGTTTATTAGGTAAATCGCGCTTGAGGCTAAGCAAAATGCCAAAAAAGTTAATAAGCTACTGTGCAGGTAGTCATGCTCAAAAGCATGACCAGAGTAGGCGAGGCCAATAAACACAACAACGTTTTTGGTCCATTGGCGGAGGCGGAGGCTACGAATTAACGGCGACATGGTGTTAGGATACCATGCTGATGTTAGAATTATCGCTATGATTCAAGTAGCAATTCTGTGTATCGCTTCGTTGGCTAGTCAGCAATATGGGGCGGTCTCTACTACCGAGCGCCATGCCACACAAGTCGGACTAGATATCTTGGCGCAAGGCGGCAACGCAATCGATGCTGCAGTCGCCGTCCATTTTGCGCTAGCGGTAACCTATCCCAATGCTGGCAACATCGGCGGCGGCGGGTTTTTGCTTTATCATTCACCGGAAGGCAGCGATTCTTTTCTGGATTTTCGCGAAGTTGCACCGGCTGCTGCCACTGCCGATATGTACCGTGATCTACCCCAGTCTTCGACATTAGGATGGCGCGCGGTAGGCGTCCCTGGTGCAGTACCTGGCATGTGGGAAGCGCATTCCAAGTATGGCAAATTAGCCTGGAGTGCACTGATTACTCCGGCATATACCTTAGCCAAAGATGGTTTTGAATTGCCGCAAAGTTTGTGCGACAGATTACTGCGTTATAAAGACACATTAAGTCTAGATCCAGGGTCCAAGATTACGTTTTTTGGTTCACAAAAGATGCAAGGCGGAAATATTTTTCGTCAACCAGAATTGGCGCATAGCTTAGAGCTCATTTCTAAAGATGGGCACAGCGCTATGCGTAGCGGTCACATCGTCGACGAAATTTTAAGGCTAAGTGCTGCCAACGGAATACTCACCGCCGAAGATTTCGAAAACTACCAGCCGGTATGGCGTCCGGTACATCGCTTTGCTTGGCGTGATACTGAAATAGTATGTGCCTCTTTGCCAAGCAGTGGTGGCATCTTTCTGCAGCAAAGTTTGTCCTTGCTTGAAGGTGCTCCCTTAGCTGTTTGGGGCTTTGACAGTCCGCGTACCATCCAACTTATTGGTGAAGCGACAGCTGCAGCGTTTAGAGATCGCAATCGATATTTCGGTGACCCTAAGAACTTAAAAACAGATATCAGTAAGCTGTTGAGTCCAGAATATTTGGCACAACGTCGCCAACAAATATCTTCAACCTCTAAGTCTAAGGCACATCTCGGAAATGCCGCAATGACAGTTGAAAGCACTGAAACAACGCACTTTTCGATTATAGATAAATGGGGCGGCGCGGTAAGCTGCACCACAACCCTCAATGGTAATTTTGGTGCAAAAGTAATGGCCGCCGGCATCCTTTTCAACAACGAAATGGACGACTTCGCCGCCCAGCCAGGTAAAGCTAATCAATTTGGCTTGGTGCAGTCTGCAGCTAATGCAATCGTGCCGGGACATCGCCCGCTATCTTCAATGGCGCCAACCATTGTGTTAAAAGACGGTAAGGTCGATGCCATCATCGGTTCTCCTGGCGGCCCCACTATTTTGACGACGGTGTTGCAGGTTATCTTAAACCGTTACGTTTTTAACATGAGTCCAGCGGCGGCGGTAAGTGCGCCGCGTTTTCACCGACAAGATTTGCCGGATTATATCAAATACGAATCGCGGCGGATTAGTATTGCGAACATCAATCAACTACGCCAATTTCATCAGCCACTGAAAAGAGTGAGCTCGTTGGGGCTAGTCGACGCAATTTTTAACTACAAGCAGCAATGGCATGCGATTAGCGATAGCCGTGGCGGCGGCTGGGCACAGTCGATGATTGTAGATTAAAACACAAACTCAATCGTTTCGTTTACGTCACTGCGTAGCGAGACCGATTGACTTTGAGTACGTCCTTCGAATTCGGCGATTACTGTGTAGGTGCCAGGTTCGTAAGAGCCAAGTGGGGTGGTGCCATTTTCCATGGACGCAAACATGCGTTGCCCAGAATCATTGTCCACTCGGTTGCCATTGGCATCGAGAACTTTTAGTGTAGCAGCAATGTTTTGGCTGCTAGCATCAAGTACTCGCGCTGCCAATTTTGAGCCAGCTTTTACTATTACATTTAACTCGGCACTCTCTTCTATTCCGATCACTACATTCTCAATAGTTGTTTTAGCGTAATCGTTACGCGGACTAATAGTGATTGCATAAACACCAGGGCTTAACCCTTCGAGACGTCCTTCGCCACGCCATCCCCAGGCGTTGAACTTTTCTCCTGCGGAATTCACCGCATCGATTTGGAAGCTCGCTTGCATTTCTTCGCCGCCTACCGTGGTGACGTTAATTTGCAAGGCTGAGGCAATCGGCAGGGCTAATTGCTCGACTTGAAAAGTACTATGCATGCCTAACTCAAAACTGTTAGAACGCTTCTTGCCAACAGAGCCAATATTTGCCTTTGACTCGTCGCGATTCCACCATGAGCGCTCGGCATTGATGTGGTATTTACCAGGTGAGACGCCGGTGATTTCGTAGTAACCATTTTCGTCGGTACTTTCGTTTCCGTTACGACGACTAAACATCATGCCCATCATGCCGCTTGGGCCGTCCTCTTTTTCTAGGCTTACATTCACGCCTTCGATCGGTTGGCCGCTACTCTCTGAAATGACCTGGCCGCGCACCATACCTTGCGGAGTTTCAAGCACGATATAGTCTTCGGGCGCATCAGGAGCCTCGAATGGCAGTGTGCCGCTGAAGGCCTCTGAATTAATTTGCAAAGTGTACTCACCTGGTGCTAACGAGGAAAATTCGAATTCACCGTTTTCATCAGTTTTCGCGGACGCCATCCGTAAATCAAACATCGACGCACCGCCCGCCATACAGAATAATGCAGCATTGGCAACCGGCTGTCCGTTGTCGGTTAACTTGCCTTTGAGTTTACATCCACCCGCAGACATGTCCATAATATCTAGCTCGACAGTCTTGCCTTCTTCTGCGAATACACTAAGTATGCGTCCGCCATTTAACACCGCAAGCATGTCGCCTTGCATAAGCGAGTTCGCGTCAAGAGCTGCGGACACTACAAAGTAATTACCCGGCTTTATATTCTTGGCCCGATAGGCCCCATCTTCATCGGTGGTGGTTTGCCAGAAATCTTCGCTATCGGTAGAAAATCCGCCGACCATACGTTGTGCCAAAATTTGGTTATGGCGGTCGTAAACGATGCCTTGAATGATCGCGCCTTGACGGACTTTAATAGTAACGTCACTTCTATCCTCGTCTTCTTCTAGTGGCTTGCCCTTAATCGCCGTATCAGAGTAACCATCGGCTGTTACCGATAACCATTCCATTCCGGGAGCGATACCTTGCAAAGTGAAATTCCCATCTTTGTCGGAAGCAGTCACGTTTGCGCCAGACAGCCCGTTTTTCATGATGGCGTCAAATCCGCTAGCTTTGCTGTTTCCCATGCTGACGATAGCCCCTTGAATAGGGTCGAGGCTGCCATGTGCGACAACTTTACCGCTTAGCGAGGCACCGTGTGACATGGCCACATTTATCTCTGTGGTTTCCTTGGATACGACATTGACATCAAGGCTTTCTTGTATATATCCATTCGAACTAACTTTAACTTTCCATTGGCCAGGCATTAAGTTGTTTATCTCAAAGATCCCATTGCGCGAGTCGCTTAAATTGACAGTCTTTAATTGATCCAGCGCGGTTTGTTTGGGCGTGACAGGAACTTCTCCAGGCTGCAAAATCGAGGCAAACTTTGCATTCTGCAGTTCATCTTCTTCTGCGTAGACAACATTTTCGCTCCCACTCCAATTCGCTGACGCTCCGGTTGCACCGTCCACGTCAGCAACACTTAGTGCATGTGACTTCAAATCAGCATTGGCAATAAAGAACTCGAGTGAATTATTACTTTTAGAATCAAAGACCTTGCCCTTAATAGAACCTGACACCATCATCGCTAATAAGTAGCTTTTTTGGTCAGACTCTACATCTAATCCTGGCAAATCAAAAGTAGCATTTGGATAGCCGCTTGCAATCACCATGACGCTTGCGCCTTGCCAAGCTGACAACTCGAAGCGCCCATCACTTCCTGTGTTGACGAAAATGTCTTTAGGCAACAACTCGGGCAACACTTCTTTAGCCATGCCAATGAGCATGGAGCTCGCAGAAGGAATGGAACTCTGCGATCCGCCGCTTTCGTTTTCGAGGGAAGGAATGCTATTGAGGAATACGCGTGCATTGGCGATAGGATCTCCTTCGGCATTGACGATACGGCCCTTAATCTTTTCTTTAGACTTGATTACCAACTCAGCTGCGACTTCTACATAATCTCCGCTCAGGGTCGCGCTTATTGGAGCTGCGCGGCCATCAATGCTTTGAGAGAAGAGGACATATGCACGACGCGGTAGGTCGGGAAAATTATATTCGCCACTAGCGCTTGTCATCGTAAACCACCCGGGGATGTTGCGAGCCACTGCAGGCAATAACCGCAAATCAATAGGTATAGCTAGCACCTCAGCGCCCGCAACAGCAAGGCCATCTTCGTCGACCACGAAGCCGGACATACTTCCGGTGTCTAGTAACTTAACACTTTCGAAGGCGGAGGCATTTTTAGAGTAGGGGCCAATGTCTTTAATGCCTGGTTCGGTTGGCGCTCCTAGCGACAAAACGGATAACCGCGTGCCCGCAGGAACAGCATCTAATTTAAAATTACCGGAGCCATCGGCAAAGGTGCGCTCGAAGAAAATGTTGCCGGTGCGCGCGGCTTGTATCGCGTACATTAAATTCGGTAACACAATCACTTCAGCGCCACCTACCGGTGAGCCGCTAGCGTCAATAATGCGTCCGGTCATTTCGGCGCCGGCCATGGTTTTGATAACTAGCGGCTCGTCAGCACTAAGTGATGAGGTACGCACTTCTTGGCGTCCGCTAGTTAAATGTTTGTGGCCACGGGCTACGACATACATCACGCGTCCAGGAACCCCTTGCAAGTCAAATTCGCCATCCGCATTTGACATGGTGGAAGCCAACGGCTCGAGATCGAGGCTGAGCGGGTTTTCTAAGGCTTCAGAAATATTAAATTCGAAGTCGAAAAATGGGTAGGGTGCCGAGTAAGCCGCGACCCACATGTCGGCTAATGGTTGGTCGTTTTCGTCGACAACTAAACCATTTAAACCATAGTTGCCAGCGCCAACCTTTTCGGCACGGTAATCAAGCCATTCGTCGTCAACCTCTATTACGCGTTGCGTGGTAGAACTAAGCTGTTCGGCTGCTTGGAGGCGCTGACGCTCGCTAATAGGCAAGCCGTCAGAAACGACTTGCTTGGGCGAAGTATCAGAAAATATGAATATAGCGACGCCTATTATCGCGGCGATGATAGCTAGCAGTGGGAGAGTGCGTTTCATTTCCCAATAGTTTACGCAGAACGCTAATTTACGTTAGGTGATTTTGCGCTAAATCAAGCTCTATACTTCGAGAACCGGCAAAGCAAAATCTTGGCGTTTAGAGACTTCTGCGGCAATCTTGCCAGCGATAACCCCAAACATCACTCCGATTTCACTGTCTGGTGCGGCAACAAAGCTCGGAATTCCGGCATCTCCGCCTTTGCGTAATTCTAATTGCAATGGAATACTGCCCAAGAATGGCGCATCGAAGGCATCCGCAATGTTCTTGCCGCCGCCTTCGCCAAACATCTCACCAGCCATGTTTTCGAGCACGCCTAATACCGGAGTTTTGACTTCGATAGCCATGCCCATCGCACGTCGCACATCGGTTAGGGATACTTCTTGTGGCATAGTTACTACCACGATGCCAGTTAGCGGCACTAATTGCGCTACCGAAAGTTGTGCATCGCCAGTGCCCGGAGGCATATCGATGAGTAAGTAATCGAGCTCTCCCCATTCGACATCTTGCAAAAATTGCTCGAGCGCACGGTGCAACATCGGGCCGCGCCACATTACTGGCTGGCCGTCTTCAATTAAATAACCGACGGACATGGTTTTGACACCGTGCGCTTTTATCGGAAATAACTTTTTACCTTTGCCTTCAGGACGGCGCGTAACACCCATCATCACTGGGATGTTTGGGCCGTAGACGTCGGCGTCTAGAATGCCAACTTTGGCACCCGTCGCCGCTAGTGCGGTTGCGATGTTTACAGTGCAGGTCGATTTGCCGACTCCGCCTTTGCCCGAGGTGATCGCGATTACATTCTTGACCACGCCACCTAATTTGTTTGAGGGCGGCAAAGAAGTTTTTACATGTGCCGTTAAGTTAATCGTAACTTTCTCTATGCCATCAAGAGCCATTACTGCTGCTTCGGCCTCTGCTTTCAACACATCTTTCACCGGGCAAGCAGGTGTCGTCAATTCTAAATCGAATTTGACGATGCCATCGCACACGGCTAAATTCTTAATGAAATTTAGGGTGACGATATCTTTGTGTAAATCAGGATCTTGAACGACACTAAGTGCGTCGAGGATACGTTGTTTTTCTTGTTCGCGTGACATGGTAAAAGGTTGGGCTGTGGCCCGTGCGGCGTTAGTATAAAGCCATGACCACTTATGAGGATACCCCTAACGCGAGCCAAGAAATAATAATTTAATTAGGAATCTCCAAATGGCTTTTGGCTGAGCTCAATTTTGGCTAATGATTTAAAGGGAGTGGTTTGCTGTCGTCGCTGTATACCCATTCGTCATTCAGCGAGGGTACAGCCACCTCGACTGCAGTGAAGCAGCCTCTGTACATCGTCAACCGTAGGCGTTAAGATATTGACGATGATTAACAACAGCAAGCCTTTTTTTACGCTACTTTGTTGCGGCATACTAGCCTCTTGTGGTAAGGCACCCGTCGGTCCTCCGACTGTGCAGCCGAACCTGTTGATGGTTACTTTTGATACCTTGCGCGCAGATCATCTTGGAGCATATGGTAGTGGCGCAGGGTTGACGCCCAATTTTGATGCTCTAGCAGAGAGGTCAGTTATGTTTGATAACGCTTATGCTGTCAGCTCAACTACGGCTCCTTCTCATGCTACTATTTTTTCCGGCCTTTACCCGAACGAACATGGTGTCCTAAAAAATGGGGTGCCACTTTCAGGAGATGTGACTACGATTGCTGAAGTGCTGAGAGATGATGGCTACAGTACTGCTGCTTTTGTGAGCAGCTATGTCTTAGGCCAGCAATTTGATTTAGATCAAGGCTTTGACCTTTACGACCAAGACTTCAATCTTTACCGCAGGCGCTTGGGGGTGCTTACTGTTGAGGCCGCAAGTAAGTGGATTAGTGAGCAGCCGAACGATAAGCCCTGGTGTGTTTGGGTACATTTCATGGACCCCCACAAGCCTTATGTGCAACCTGCTGAGTACCTAGACCCATACATAACATCGGAATTGGAGGGAAATGATTTGAATAAGGCAAGTTACAACGGGGCGGTGGCTTATATGGATAGCGCCTTACCGGCTTTGCTAAGTTCAATTGATGCGCAGCAAGCAGATGCGGGAACCTTAATGGCGATTACCGCCGACCATGGAGAGTTGTTTGGCGAGCATGGTAACTTCGGTCACGGTACTAATTTGTATCAAGACGTAATGCGTGTGCCACTTATTTTTAATCATTCTACTCTGCAAGCTTCACGCTTTACAAAAGACGTAGGTTTGGTTGATTTCGCGCCTACAGTCCTTGATTTGTTAAACATTAAGTTTGACGTTGAAGTCTCGGGAACCAGCTTGCTACCTTTTGCCGGAGAGGGTGTTGCCACTGCACGTCCCTTGTTCATGCAGCGTCGACTTTTTGATGAAGAAAGCATAAAGCCGGTATTCGAAAAAAGCGGCATAAACGTTCAAGGGTCACAGTGGTCTGTCATTGACAGGGGCTATAAATTAATCATGGCCCCAGATGCCGGCGAGGTCGAACTTTACCATTTGACCACTGACCCAGACGAGTTAACTAACTTGGCGGATGCCGAGTCAGAGGCAATCCAATTGAGACGGATGCAGAAATTATTAAGTGACCTCCTCGATGCGCAGACTTTGCGCGCGAGTATTACCGATTTGAGCCCCGAGGTCTTGCAAAACCTCGAGCAACTTGGTTACGCAAAGTAATAGTCGCGGTATTTGTTAGGATAAAGCCATGAGCCGTCCTGAGGATACCCCTAAACGCGCAGTTGTCTTGCTTTCTGGCGGATTAGATTCTGCGACGGTTGCTGCGTGCTTAATTCGTGATGGTTATCACGTGACGGCGCTCAGCATTGATTATGGCCAGCGGCATGCGGTCGAGCTTAAGGCTGCCGCGGTTATTGCACACGAAGTTGGGGTAAATGAGCACCGCGTGATGAAGCTAGATCTCAGAGCTTTTGGCGGCTCGGCGTTGACGGACGAAACTTTGAACGTGCCGAAAGCAGAAGACGGTGCGGACGTGGTGCATGCTGATATTCCAATTACATACGTGCCGGCGCGTAATACCATTTTCTTATCACTGGCATTGGGTTTAGCCGAGGCTGTCGGCGCTTACCAAATCGGCATCGGGGTAAACGCATTAGACTATTCCGGGTATCCAGATTGCCGTCCAGAGTTCGTGGATAAATTTGGTGAGTTGGCAAACTTAGCCACTCGCGAAGGAGTCGAAGGCCGTCCGATACATTTGTATACTCCGTTGCTTAACTTATCAAAGGTAGAGATTTTAAGGCTGGCATATGATTTGAATGTGCCGGTTGCGAAAACGATCAGTTGTTACGATCCGGATGAACACGGAACGCCGTGTGAATTATGCGACTCGTGCCGTTTACGCAGTCAGGCGCAGCAAGAATTATGCAAGTAGAAATTGTAGTAGTCGCGGCCGATGAAATTTGGGCGATCCGACACCGTAGCCTGCGTCGTGGTCAAGCGGTTGGCACCGAACGCATGCCGGGTATAGACGAGCATCCACAAAGTATTCACTTATTATTAAAAGTGGATGGCGTCGGCGTCGGCTGCGCTACTTTTATGCCCGAACCCAACGGCGTGTCTAAATGGCGCTTGCGAGGCATGGCCATAGACGAGCTTCAGCGCCGTAAAGGTCTTGGCAAGCAGCTTGTCGATTATGCGATTAAAGACACTGCAGTGGGCGGAGGAGGCATTTGGTGCAATGCACGTACTTCAGCGTTAAAGTTTTATGCGGCGTGTGGTTTTGTCGCCGAAGGTGACGAGTTTGACATCTCGCCAATCGGCCCGCATTATGTGATGCGGGCGACCACGCATTAAAAGCCCGAGCTGGCAACCGCTCTGCTAACTGGAACCATTGCCATCGCAAACAAAATGATGGGGTCTGCAATAAACAGAATGACTGTCTTGGGGATGGTTACTTTCCAGGAACGTTTGTAGCACCTTTTTATGGCAATGACCCAGTATATAAAGTACAAAGGGAGAAAGATGAGTACCGCAGACTTTGATGGAATGAGGCTTAAGGCCATCATCGACAAAAACAAGAAAGTATGGATGTGCAAACTGAAAATAAGATGGTCGTATAAAAAACCCTTTGGTCTGCGGTGGGCGATTCCGAGGGCCATTGCCAATAGCGGAATACTAAGTACTAGAAAATGCGGTAGCATGCGAATGCTGTCATTGAGCATGCCGAGAACCTTTTGTTCGGTCTCGGGATTGTCTATAAGAGCGCGTAAGTCAATAATGCTTTGTTTGGCTTCGGGATCCTCTTCGAGCTCTTGCATCTCAATAATATTTTGCTCGATCTCTGGATTGTCTTTTATCTTTTGTACTTTATCATTAATGTCGTTGCTGTCAGGCATCACAAAAAAGAAAAATATAAAAGATACAAAAATGTACATTCGCACTGGCGAAATCAGCTGCGTGCGTTTGCCTTCAAGATACATCTCAGTCAGTCTCCCGGGGCGCAGAATAAGCGGTAGAAAACTTTTGAATATGCGTGAATCAAAAGCGAAGAAATCACCTAATCCATCGCGTATGACGTCGATAATCGGCGCGCGCTTAGTTTTGGCTTCTTGTCCACATTTGGAGCAGAAATCATCATGGATAGCCGCAGCACAATTTAGGCAAACACTCATACGGCAATTGTAACTCAACCGCCGCACCACGTTACAATAATTAAATGACCGAACTACAAGAACGCAAGGTGCCCGTTGAGCAATTACAAGCCATTGAACGTTTGGTGCAATTGGTAGACACGCTCCGCCTACATTGCCCATGGGATCGCAAGCAAACCATTGCTTCATTAACTCCGCATTTAATAGAAGAATGCCACGAATTCGCAGATGCCGTCGCCAAGCAAGACAACGATAACGCTTGCGAAGAGATTGGTGATTTGTTGATGGGCGCATTCATGGTGGCGCGTGTGGCGCAAGACGATGCAGCATTCAGCATTGTTGAAGTGTGCAATAACGTCTGCGAAAAATTGATTCGCCGTCATCCGCATGTATATGGCGAGGTGCAAGTTGCTGATGATGGCGAGGTGCTAAAAAACTGGGAGCAAATAAAGAAGCAAGAGAAAGCGGATCGCGGTGAAGAAAAATCGGCGCTGTCTGGGGTGCCGTCCTCGTTGCCAGCATTGTTGCGCGCTTATCGCGTGGGCCAAAAGGCTTCGAACTCTGGCTTTGACTGGCCTGACTTAGAGGGGCCAACGGCTAAGGTCGAAGAAGAATGGAATGAACTGCAAGAGGCGATCGCCGGCGGTGACAAGCAGCGTATAAATGACGAGATGGGCGACATGCTGTTTGCATTGGTGAATATGGCACGCAAGTTAAAAATCGAACCAGAGATGGCTCTGCGCGGTACGGTCGAGCGCTTTACTTCGCGCTTCAACCACGTCGAGCAACAGTTGGGCGACAAGCTTACGTCCGCAACTTTAGAAGAGATGGACGCCCTTTGGGACGAGGCTAAAGCTAAAGAAAGATAACTAACATCTTGACCAATAGCCATAGTCGCATATATACTTCTCGTCCTTAGGTGGGGAAGTAGCGCAATTGGTTAGCGCACAAGCCTGTCGAGCTTGGGGTTGCGGGTTCAAGTCCCGTCTTCCTCGCCACTTAAAACAGAAAACAGCTGCTTGATCGCTCAAGCAGCTGTTTTTTTTGTTGCCGACCGCCGACTACTCTTTCCAGGGATTGGTCATCGACTTTTTAGGCAGCTGGATTTCGTGCTTCTTGCCAACTTCTGCAGCGTTCCACTCGAAAGTTTCGTAGTAACGGTAACGGCCATCGCCGTCGGTGAAAATCATATGGTAGCTACCATAATCGCGGTTAAAAGTAACGGTGCCAAAGTCGTCAGCGCGTTCGGTGGTGCCGATATTTGCACTACCACCACGCGTGCCGATGTTGACTTGGCCGCTAGCTAGCTTCATGGTGCAAATAGCTTCGTCGGCGCGGTCGCCGTTGTTAGCACGTACAATAAATTTAACCATCGGAATGATGGTGGCCTTGACGGTGATCTCGTGAGTAGCACCCGGAGTTGCGGCGCCCATCTCGGTGATAAACGGATCAAATCCGGCGCCAGCTACTAGCAAGTATTTTGGCTCACCATCGGCGTCGGCAGTCGACACAAATTGACCATGCAACGGGGTGGTATAGTCAGAAACAACATCACGGCGTGCAGGCTTACGCATGTACTCTGGTTCGGGGATGGTGCGCAACAAAGAGCACTTAGCACCACCGATTGGGTATCCCGTAGCAGCATCAACAATGTGCGCGACATAAATGGTTTGAGTGTTGTTCGGAACCGGTGGGTTGGGTGGCGGCGGCGCAGTATTAGAAACTTGCGGACCACTTCCGCCGACGGTAGCTGAGGTGTCAGCTACTTTGACAGTAACGTCAGCGCCACATGCAGTTAGGCTAAGCATTGCGCAGGCAAGCGCGTAAACTAGTTTGTTAGAGTTCATGATCGTTCAGGGAATTCGAGTTTTTCGGCGCCGATAACGGCTTCGTAAGTTAAGGTGGCTATGTCTAGATTAGCTTCAGCGAGTTGCGCTTCAGCAGCAGAGCCGTGGATGACCGGACTTTCCGGTTGGAATACAGTACAACAATCCGGAACAGGGAGTATAGAAAGCTCGAAGGTTCCTATGCGCTTTGCCAATTCAATGGCTTCGACTTTATCCATGCCGATCAACGGTCGCAGCACTGGCAAACCTGAGGCATCTTCTATAGCGGCAATGTTCTGCATCGTTTGACTGGCCACCTGTCCCAGCGATTCGCCGGTGATGAGTGCCTTACAACGATTGCGTTTAGCCATAGCCGTAGCGATACGCTGCATTGCGCGCCGATAAAGCACGGTGCGGTATGAGGCAGGACAGTTATCGCGGATGGCTTCTTGGTATGCCGCGAATGGCACCATGTGCAGAATCGTGCGCGGCTGATATTCAGCAATCCTTTCGGCTAATTGAATTATTTTTTCACGTGTTTGTGGACCTACATGCGGGAAGCTATAAAAACTTATGAACTCCATGCGCAGGCCGCGCTTCATGCACATCCATGCGGCGACTGGCGAATCTATTCCGCCTGATAGTAGACACATGCCACGTCCCATAGAGCCGACTGGCAAGCCACCATAACCTTTGTAGCGCCGTGCGAAAACGGAGGCTAGCTCTTCGCGAATATCTACTTCGAGATTCAGTTCGGCATTATGCAGATCAACTTTAAGTTGAGGAAATGCTGGTAAAACAGCTTCGGCAATTTGTTGAGTTAAGTCGCGTGAAC
>JBLINB010000039.1:0-15115 GCA_047638975.1 Myxococcota bacterium | reverse complement strand
AAATCACAGCGATGCGTTCTTCCGGCCCAGGCGGGCAGCACGTTAATAAAACATCTTCTGCAATTCGGGTCATCCACCTGCCTACAGGTTTGCAAGTGAAGTGCCAAGAAGACTCTTCTCAATTACGCAATAAGGCGCGGGCTCTAGACTTGTTGCGCGCTAAGCTTTATGAAATCGAGCGTCAAAAGAAAGAAGCCGAGCGTAGCGAATTGCGTCGTACTCAAGTGGGCACCGGCGATCGCTCGCAGCGCATACGCACTTACAACTATCCACAGAACCGTGTAACGGATCACCGCTTAGGAGAGTCCTTTAGCCTAGAGAAGATATCTGAGGGCTTGATAGGTCCTATATTTGATGCTCTAATCCTGGCCGACCGCGAGGCTAAACTAGCTGCCCTGTAATTCTTTACATTACTTATCATGAAAAACGAGAACAACGAAATGACACCACTTTCTGGCGACGCACAAGTTTCGCAGAAGTCCACGGCTGCTGCATCTTTGTCTAGGCAACCCGTACGCAAGTCGGTAGCGAATGGCAGTATTGGCCTGATCTTCGCTTTGGCGGGTTTGTCCATGCCGTACGGAGCGCCTGAATATTCATTCGTGCCAAAACTTATGGTGGTGTTAATAATCTGGGAATTGCTGAGTAACGGTTTGTTGCGTATTAACCAAACGTTTAAAGCGCATAAACCACTCATACCTGTCTTAGCTCTGGTTGCGGGTGTTTTGCCTATGGCTGTGGGTGATGGCACGGGTATTGTCGGTGTCGGTGCAGTAGTAACGATTCTTGGTGCTTTACTTGCTCTAGCGGCTCCGGTCTTAGCTAAGAAAGCTGATGCCAAGCTTCCTACCGCTCCAGCTGAGCCAGTAGTCGACGGTCAGTTCTCCAAGTCATTGCTAGCTTATCTGTTAGTGCTTGGCGGTCTACCGCTAGCATGGGCAAAAGATGCCGACGGCATAGACGCGCTCGGTGCAGATTCTATATTAGGTTCACTAACAATGCTGTTTTGCTTAATTGGTGCATGGGCATCATGGGCAGGCATGTGGAAGATGTGGTCGATGCCAGCAATTACTTCTGGCATGCTAGGCTTGGTGTTATTCTTAGCACCACTAGAGGCAATCATTTATGGTTTGTTCGGTATGTTGCGCGTTGTAACAGGTTCTGACGGACCGATCGCAGATAATTGGGCGGGTAATGTTGATGCTGGTTTCTTGGCTCATGGTATTGGTCCATCTTTAGTCTTAATCGGCGGTTTGCTTGCGACTTACGAGTTGTTCCATGGCGCTAAGAAAGGCATGGCGGCTAACAAGCAAAAGAAGCAAGCCGAAATCGATGCACGCAAAGGTGCTCGTAAAGCTAAGAAAGATGCTGCCGCAGCAAAGACCGACACTAAGTAATTAAGTTGCTACTCCCTTCAACACCGCATCGACAACACGCCGTCGATGCGGTGTTGTCTTTTTTAGATTCAAATGACGCTGGCAGCGCTGCTGCTGCGCGATCCTTTGTTGCGCGAATGCTGGGGCTTACGACGCTTGAAATGTCTCTTGAGAACACGCGAGCACTGGCAGCAACAGAAGTGAATATTTTAGAACCCTTGCTTTTGCGGTTACGCTCAGGCGAACCCTTGGCTTATGTTGAAGGCTCCATCGGTTTTTATAAACACGTATTTGCAATTGATAAGCGCGCGTTGATTCCGCGAGCGGATAGTGAAACAGTGGTCGAATTATGTTTAGATCACTTGGGTGAGCGATCGCGTCCACGGCTGCTTGATATAGGAACTGGCTCGGGATGCCTGCTGATTAGTCTGCTTAAAGAATTGCCGACTGCGCACGGGGTTGCGGTTGACGTTGAGCAAGACGCGCTCAATTTGACGTCTTTAAATGCTAAGATCTTAGAAGTTGATTCGCGCTTAAGTGTTTTGCTATCCGATTGCTTGAGCGCCTTGAGCAGTGATCAGCAGTTCGACCTCATCGTTTCTAACCCTCCGTATATCACGCATGGCGAACAGCTAGGGCCGTCTGTTGCTGAATTCGAACCGCATTCAGCGCTATTCGTGACCGATGGCGACCCTATGCAGTTCTACCGCAAGATAATGCTCGCGTCGAAGCAGCATTTGACCGACGACGGCTTGTTGGTCTTTGAAATCGGTGCGCAGCGTGAACAACAGCTGGCACAGTTGGCTGCAGCATGCGGCTATGCCGTAATTGAACAGCGCAAAGATATGAGCTCTATTGTCCGCGCAATCGCTCTAAAGCCTAAATCTCTTGCTTGTCTACCAGGTACTGAGTTATCGCTTTAGAGCCACCTTCGTCGAGTGACTGAAAGAAGATAGCTACTTCGTAATGGCCGAGAGATGGCGCAATGCGTTCACAGCGTACCACGACTCCTTCTCCAGATAAGATTACAGGCTCGTCGTCGCTGTTTTTGAACTCAAAGGAGAACTTAACGTGCGTCATCATGCGCAGAGGGGTCTCTGAGAAGAAACAAGCGCCAGACTGAGATAAGTCGCGTACGCGTAATGGAATATCGCCATTTACGATAATAGGGAGGTCGCCGACAGCTTTACGCTGATGCTTCCGTCTTTCTTGGCTAGATGTCATTTTCTTTAGTCTTTGGCTTTGTTTAGGGGATTAGCTATCGTAGAATAACGAAAATGGCATCATACAACAAAGTAATTTTAATGGGTAATTTAACCCGCGACGCTGAGGTTCGGCAATCGCAAAGTGGTACAGCAATCGTAAAAGCAGGTTTGGCAGTAAATGACCGCCGGCCCGACGGCCAGGGTGGCTGGAAAGAGCAAGCTCACTTCTTTGACATTACATTATTTGGTAGTCGTGGCGAAGCTTTTGCGCGCTTTAATAAGCGTGGTGCCTGCGTTTTGATCGAAGGTCGGTTGAATTTTTCTCAATGGCAAGACAAAGAGAGTGGTCAAAAGCGTTCAAAGGTAGACGTAGTTGTTGACAGCTGGAGCTTCACGGGCAGCAAGAATGACAATGCTGGCGGCGGTGGCGGCGGCAACGATCAGCAGCAAGAACCTTACAATCAAGAACAGCAGCCGCAACAGGCTGCTCCTAGCTTCCCAGGCCCTGACTCATTCGGTGGCGCACCTGCAGGTGGCGGCATGTCTGATGACGTCCCGTTCTAGGTAAGCATTGAACTTAACAGTTAAACTGTTTGGCGAGTTGCAAGAACTTTGTGACACCAGCTCTTTACAGTTGCAATTACCAACGCCATCTTGCGTTGGTGATTTGCTGTTAGCGGCGAGTGAGCATTCTCCAATACTGGCCGGCCGTAGTTTTAGAGTTGCGGTTAACTGTGACTATGTAGGCGACGCGTTTGCCTTAGCCGATGAGTGCGAAATTGCATTTATCCCAGCAGTGTGCGGAGGGTAATGCAAGTTTATTCACGTTTGGTAGAAGGGCGGGCAAGTGTTGATTGGTGCCGTAGCTGTCTGGCCGATGATGTGAGTACTGGCTGCTTGCTGGCTTTTAGCGGACAAGTGCGGGCTAATAATAATCAACGCAATGATGTCGTAGCTCTGCAGTACCAAGCCTATGCCGAAATGTTTGCGAGCGAAGTCTTAAAGATAACGCGTCAAGCGCAAGAAAAATTCGAAATCACAGCTCTGGCAATCGAGCATTCTACGGGTACAGTACGACTCGGCGAAGACGCCGTGCATGTGGTGATTAGCGCCGCACATCGTCGCGACACTTTTGGTGCACTCGAATACTTCATGGCACAGTTCAAGAAAAACGTGCCTATATTCAAAAAAGAAATTTACTCGGACGGCTCCGAGTGGCTCAAAGAGCAACAATAAATCGATGTTAAAAGTACACACTGTTCCGGTAACCCCATTCATGCAAAACTGCACGGTGCTTGAATGCACCGAAACGAATCAGGCTGTCGTTTGTGATTGTGGTGACGCGCAACCGATTCTCGATTTCATCGCGCGACAGAAACTCGATGTCGTCGCTGTGTGGGCAACGCATGGTCACCTTGATCACATCGGTGGTACCCACGACTTAGTGGCGCAACTGAAGGTGCCGTTTTTCTTTCCGCAGCAAGACGATTTCTTGCGCACAACTCTACCCGAGCATGCACGCAACTACGGATTCCCTGCAGTGGCCGTCCCTAGTGTTGACCACAACATTGATGATGTAAAAGAGCTTAGTTTTGGCAATGTGGTCATCGAAGTGCGCAATTGCCCTGGTCATACTCCCGGGCACGTGGTCTTTTATTGCGCTGCAGATAATGTGGTTATAGCGGGTGATGTCATGTTTAACGGCAGCATCGGACGCACTGATTTTCCGCGCGGTTCTTTCGCGCAACTCGAGCGTTCGATACAAGAACAAATGTATAGCTTGCCGCCACAAACGGTAGTCCACTGTGGACACGGACCAACGACTACCATCGGACACGAAGCGCAGACTAATCCGTTTGTAAAGCTCAAATAGGTCTTGCGCCGAGTTATCCTATGAACTAAATGGAACGTGAATCACTCGACGTAGATGTGTTAGTTGTTGGTGCTGGGCCAGCGGGTTTATGTTTTGCTATCGAGTTAGCAAATAAATCAAAAGCTGCTGGGCATGAGCTAGCAATCTTAGTGCTCGATAAAGCCGGAGAAGTCGGCCACCATCAGTTGTCAGGCGCAGTGCTTGACCCCAAAGGAATACTCGAGATGTTTCCGAATGCCGAGCAAGAAGGTTTTCCGATTCACGCTAAAGTCAAAGACGATGCCTTGCTATGGATGACCGAAAAGTCGCATAAGCGTATGGCGGGACTCTTGTGTCCACCACAATTTAAGAATCATGGCAACTGGATTACCTCTGCCAACGAAATGGTGAAGTGGTTAGAGCAAAAAGCCGAAGCTGCCGGAGTCGAAGTGTACGCCGGATTCGCCGGCTCAAGCGTGCTCCGCGATGAAAGTGGTGCCGTCTGCGGTGTGCGTTGTGTAGACCAAGGATTGAGTAAAGCTGGCGAACAAAAATCCACCTATGCCCCTGGGTATGACATTAAAGCGCGACTCACTGTTTTAGCAGAGGGCACTCGCGGTTCCATTACGAAGCAAGTCATCAAAGAAAACAAACTTGATGCCGATCGTAACCCGCAAATTTACGGCGTCGGTGTTAAAGAAATATGGGAAGTCGATCACGACCTCGAAGGCACGGTGTTACATACTGGCGGATGGCCACTTGGCACTGAAGTCTATGGCGGCGGCTGGATCTACGGTCTGCCTAATAATCGTTTGTCCATTGGCTTTGTAATGGGCATGGATCACGGTAATGCTGCATTCGACTATCACGCCGAGATGCAACGCTGGAAGCAACATCCCTTCATGGCTAAGTTGCTCAAAGACGGAAAGCTTATTCGCTATGGTGCTAAAACTGTGCCCGAGGGCGGATTGTTTTCTATGCCACAAAGTTGGGGCGACGGCTTCATGCTAATCGGAGACTCTGCCGGATATATGAATGCCGCACGTTTGAAAGGTCTGCACTTGGCGACCAAGTCCGGAACCCTTGCCGCAACCGCAGCTCTTGAAGCATTGACTGCTAGCGACGGCATTGCTCAAGGCGATGTATTGCAAAAGGTTGATGCTTTGTTCCGCGATAGTTGGGCTTATACCGAATTGAGTAAAGTCCGTAATTATCGCCAAGGATTTCAAAAGGGCTTCATGGCCGGATCCATCGGTGTTGCACTCGGCACCTTAACTGGCGGTGCACTGCCGGCTGGTAAAAAGCCGATGCAGAGCGACCATGATCTTTACAAAAAAGGTTCTAAGCCGAACCCGTTGCCGGAATTTGACGGCGAACTAACCTTTGACAAATTATCTAGTGTATATTTGTCAGGGACCCTTCATGAAGAAGATCAGCCATGTCATCTTGAGATTCTCGATACGAGTATCTGTGTAGATAAGTGTACAGAAGAATACGGAAACCCATGCCAGCATTTTTGCCCGGCGGCGGTTTACGAATGGCAAGCCGACCATGTTATGGTTAACGCTTCCAACTGTGTACATTGCAAAACATGTGATATAGCCGATCCTTATGAAAACATTAATTGGGTCGTGCCTGCAGAAGGCGGCCCTGTTTACACCGGAATGTAACAACAACCAACAAGAATACAATGCGTACAAAATTAGTAGAAACAGCAACAGCTCGCCGCGGCGAACTGCATGCGCTTTTCGTCCCTCTGGGTGCGAAAATAAATTTGCCAAGCGATGCTCCTGAAGCATCCACTTGGAAGTCCGACTTTAGTGACAAGAATGGATCCTCCATTACTTTACGCGGTGCCAGTGGCAAGCGTTGGTTATTGGTGCGTCTACCGAAAGCTAAAGATGTTAATAGCGAAGACGTGCGTGGTGCCGCTGGTACAGCGCGCAATGTATGCGAAGCTCTTGATAAGCCATCTCTGAGTATCGATTTGTCTTGTTTGAAGAACAATGCGAATCATGCCCAAGCAGCGATTGAAGGTGCGATGATGGCTGGCCACGACATGGGCTTGTACAAGTCAGACAAGATTGAATACGTCGTTAAGTCTATTCAAGTTGCAGGCGCAGGTTCATCAAAAGAAACTAAGGCAGCATTTAAGCATGGTACTCATGGTGCGATAGCTAACTTGGCAGCTCGTGATTTGCAAAACGCTCCAGCAAATATTCTTACACCAAAAGAGTTCGCGAAGCGCGCGCGCAAAGTTTGTAATAGCTCTCCAAAGTTGAACTGCAAAGTTCTTGGTGAAAAGAAAATGGCTGAAATGGGCATGGGCTCACTCCTAGGCGTATCGCAAGGTTCTGCTAACGAGGCTCAATTGGTGCACATGGTGTACAAGCCAAAGGGTAAATCTAAAGGCAAGCTAGCTCTAGTGGGCAAAGGACTTACTTTTGACTCAGGCGGTATTTCTATTAAGCCATCGGGTAATATGCAAGACATGAAGTTTGATATGTCGGGTGCTGCAGCAGTGCTTGGTGTATTTGCTGCGCTTGCTAAAGGCGCTGAATGCAGCTACGAAGTACACGGTATTTTGGGCTGCGTAGAAAACTCGCTAGGCTCGAATGCACAGCGTCCTGGTGACATTGTCACTGCGATGAATAAAATGACTATCGAAATACACAACACAGATGCTGAAGGGCGTTTGGTGCTTGCTGATTGTCTAACGTACACCGCGCGTAAAGTTAAGCCACTACGTATTTACGATATGGCAACACTGACTGGCGCAGCCATTCACGCTTTGGGGCATTTGCACTCAGCAGTCATTGGTACCGACCAGAAAGCTATCGATCAAGTTTGTGAGCTTTCAGCAGAAGTCGGTGAGCCATGCTGGCAGTTACCGATTAACGAGTCGTACCGCGATTTAACGCGCGGCTCTTACGCTGACTTGCAAAACCTTTATGCTCCAGGGCAAGGTGCAGGCACGATCGCTGGTGCGTCATTCTTATCCTTCTTTATCGAAGATGTGCCATGGGTACACCTTGATATTGCTGCAACCGCATGGGAAGGCCCAGCGCGTAGTTACATGGGCAAAGGTGGACGCGGCGTTATCGCGCGTACGATGCTCGCTGTACTAAGAAATTAGTAACTTACTTGCGATCGGCACTGTCGATCCAATCTCTGCGTCCGTAGCCAGTGTAAATCTGGCGCGGACGTACGATTTTAGTAGAGCTATCAGACATCATCTCGTTCCAGTGTGCGAGCCAGCCAACCATACGGCCGACAGCAAAGAATACTGTGAACATGCGCGGGTTAAAGCCCATCGCAGAGTAGATTAAGCCCGAATAAAAGTCGACATTCGGAAACAGCTTACGGCTTGAAAAGTATTCGTCTTCGACGGCAGCTTTTTCTAGCGCACGGGCGATATCAAGCTTTGGATTGTGACCGACAACGTCGAACACGCCCGAGGCCAGTTCAGCAATAACTTTGGCGCGCGGATCGTAGTTTTTGTAAACACGATGACCGAAGCCCATTAGGCGGCGTTCGCCATTCTTGCAAGATTCGATAAATGCAGGCACATCTTCGACACTGTCGATTTGTTCGAGCATTTCGAGCACAGCCTGATTCGCACCACCATGTAGTGGTCCGTGTAATGCCGATGCTCCAGCAGAAACAGCAGAGTAAGGATTGACCCGGCTCGAAGCAACAGCGCGCACCGCATTCGCCGAACAGTTTTGTTCATGGTCGGCATGCAGAATCAGCAGCGCGTCCATAGCTTTTTCGAGAGCTGGATGAATTTCGTCTTCGCGGCCTTCACGGCTGAGCATCATGTGTAAGAAGTTGCCACTATATGACAAGTCAGAATTGATGCTAACCGGACCGAGGTCGTTGCGGTGACGATAGCCCATGGCGGCCAATACAGGTGTCAGAGCAATCAAGCGAATGATTTGCTGATGGCGCGTTTCGGCATTTAAAACATCATCGATATCATCGAATTCGCCGCCTAATGCAGCAAGCGCCGATTCGAGCATAGCCATCGGGTGCAGGCTCTTGTTGAACACATCGTGCAGATTTTGAAGGTCTGCCGGGGCATATGTAGCTGCACTAATTTCGGCCTCGAAGATATCGAGCTCGGCAGTGGTTGGTAATTCACCATTTAAAAGTAGCCAGCATATCTCAAGGTACGAACCTTTTGAAGCTGTCTGCTCAATTGGATATCCGCGATATTCGAGGATTCCTTTTTCACCATCGATAAAACAAATTGAGCTATGGCAGGTTACCGTGTTCTTTAATGCCGGGTCAAAGGACAGCATGCCGAAATCGTCACTTTTAACCTTTATCTCGCGCAGTTTCATTGCCGGGATAGTATCGCTATCGACAGGCAGGATGTATTCTTTGCCAGTGCGGCTATCTATGGCGCGCAGGGTGTCCGAATTCTTATTATTTTCTGCTGACATTTTCTTGTACGGCTGATGGTGGTAGGGAGGATGGGACTCGAACCCACACTGGAAGGATTTTAAGTCCTTTGCCTCTGCCATTGGGCTACCTCCCCGAATCTGTGAATGCTGCAAATCTTCGAAAAGAGATGGAGCCGGCACCCAGATTCGAACTGGGGATGTTGGATTTGCAATCCAATGCCTTAGCCACTTGGCCATGCCGGCATCACAGGTGGCAAATTATATTGTATTATGTGCAAGATACATCATGAATCCTACGTTTTTCCATCTAGTCTTTCTGTTTACTGCGCCTTTAGTCTGGTTCAGTGGGAACAAAAGTGCGCGCTTGCTCATATTGGCCCTAATCCCAGTGCTAGTCATTAACGACTGGTGGTTAGCCACCTTCACCATTAGCGGGTTGGCGGCAGCGTTATTGTTAAGTGCTGCAACATCGTTTCGATTGTCGTCAGCAAGCGATACGCGTGCGATTATCGTCTATACCGTTCTTTGCGTCGGCCCGTTGTTCGCAAAGCTGGCATGGAAAACATGGCCGGGCCATATATTAAGCGGTGATAATTGGGATCCAGCACGCAACGGCTGGTTATATGAGAATTACGAATCGGCTGCCATCGAGCTGCCAGTTCAATGGTGGTGGCCCATACTTGGCTGTGCTGTAATCGGGATATTGTTGTACAGCTACGACAGACTTCTCGGTATAATTAGAAGCTCTTCTGCTCTCGAAGATAAATAATAATCATGCAACGCCGCCTAATGTGCACTTTTCCTGAACGGTTGATTAAACAACCGTTGTTGTTTAATCTTGTTAATCTTTTTCAAGTTGTGCCAAATATCCGCGGTGCCAGCGTAACCGAGACTATAGCCATCTTGTCTTTGCAACTAGAAGGCGAAGAAGCTAAAGTCGAAGAGGCTGTGAAGTATCTGATCGACGAAGGTGTGCAGGTAGAGTTTTTAGAAGACGACGAGTAAAAGTCAGACTTTTTCGCGTTTCCTGCTGTTCACGATATCGGGCGTTATAGAATATTAATAAGTCTTCTATGGAAACCAAGCCCTTCAATCTCGTTAGTCCATTCTCGCCCGCTGGTGACCAGCCAGCCGCGATTAGTGAGTTGAGTATTAGATTCTCAGAAAAAGACAGCCGTCAAATATTATTAGGTGTAACCGGGTCCGGAAAAACATTTAGCGTCGCAAATGTAATTCAGAACTTGCAGGTGCCCACCTTGGTGCTCGCTCATAATAAAACTTTGGCTGCGCAGCTCTATCAAGAATTTCGCGAGCTATTCCCCGAGAATGCTGTCGAGTACTTTGTCTCCTATTACGATTACTATCAGCCCGAAGCCTATATCGCTAGTTCAGACACATACATCGAGAAAGACGCACGTATTAATGAGCGTATCGAACGCCTACGGAATTCAGCTACAGCATCCTTACTAACGCGGCGCGATGTCATAGTCGTTTCATCCGTGTCATGCATATACGGTTTGGGTGACCCCGAAACCTATCAAGAGCTCGCTTTGCGTTTAGTTGTCGGAGACGTCTGTACGCGTCAACAACTGTTGCGTGGATTGGTGCGCACGCAGCACTCGCGCAATGAAGTCGGCTTTAGCGCCGGAACCTTCCGCGTGCGTGGTAACGCTATCGAGGTATGGCCGATTCATGAAGAATCGCAGTTTTTACGTATCGAGCTTGATCAAGACCGCATCGCTGAAATTCTATATGTAGATTCGTTGACGGGCGAGATATTAGACACTCCTAAGTCTGCAGCGGTTTATCCCGTGGGTCATTATGTGCAGCCAGAGAATAAGATCCCTCAAGCTTTAGTGGCGATGCGCGCGGAGTGTGGAGCACGAGTTGCTGAGTTGAACAAGCTTGGTAAAAGTTTAGAGGCTGCGCGCTTAGAACGTCGAGTCTTGTCCGATATCGAAGATCTAGAAGAACTCGGATATTGTGTAGGTATCGAAAATTATTCGAGTCTGTTTGAACAGCGCGATGATGGCCAACCGCCATTCACTTTGTTGAATTATTTCCCGTCAAATTTTTTGACAGTAATTGATGAATCGCACGTCACCTTGCCCCAGGTGTACGGGATGGTGCGTGGCGATGCCTCGCGTAAGCAGTCTTTGATTGAACACGGATTTCGCTTGCCATCCGCACTCAATAATCGTCCTTTGGCGGAACCAGAATTCGAGGGTATGATGTCGCGTGTCTTGTATGTTTCAGCAACACCTGCACACCGTGAAGAGGCCTTGGTTTCTGAGAAACCCGTTGAGCAGATTGTGCGTCCTACTGGCTTGCTCGATCCTGAAGTTACGGTGCGCAGCGCACAAAGCCAAATTGAAGATAGTCTGGCAGAAATAAATAAATGCGTCGCAATCAAGCAGCGTGTTCTGGTGACCACTTTGACTAAACGTTCCGCAGAAGACCTAACCGAGTTTTTGCAAGAGAACCATGTGAAGGCGAGCTATATGCATGCCGACATTGATACTTTGCAACGCTCAGAGTTGTTGCGAGATTTGCGTTTGGGCGTAATTGATGTACTCGTAGGTATTAACTTGTTGCGTGAAGGGATCGATATTCCCGAGGTGGCGTTGGTCTTAATCCTCGACGCCGATCGCGAGGGCTTCTTGCGCTCTACAACTTCACTCATTCAAACTTGCGGACGTGCTGCACGTAACGTAAATGGTAGGGTGATTATGTTTGGCGATAAGGTGACTCAATCGATGCAGAATGCCCTTGATGAATCCCAGCGACGTCGCGAAATTCAGCATCAATATAATTTGGAGCATAAGATTACTCCGCGTACTATTTCTAAACCTGTGATTGATTCACTATCAGGTATTTTACTGCGTGCAGAGGGTAATGATGACACAGAGTATGCTGCTGCCAGTGTTGACTGGCAGCAGCAAGAGGCCGATTTGCGTCAACAAATGCAAACAGCAGCTTCCGACCTTAAATTTGAACTTGCCATAGAGTTACGCGACAAGTTGCAGCGCATAGAAAGCCAACGTCTAACATTTGATGGCTGATCAGCGCGCTAAGTTCATTAATCAGCTGCGCACAGCGCCATCCAGCAGCGGGGTGTATGTGTTCCGCGATCATCTACAAAAAGTCCTTTATATCGGTAAAGCGAAAAACATCAAGCAGCGTGTACAGGTTTATTCACGTGCCGGTGCGGATGGGCGCTCGCGCTTAGAAGACCTTATAAACATTGCTGCAAGCGCAGAATACTTACTTACCGACACCGAAGTAGAAGCTATCATTCTCGAGTCGCAGTTGGTTAAAAAGCACCAACCACCAATGAATGTGTTGCTTAAAGACGACAAGTCTTTTCTGTACATTCGCCTCGATACATCACACACTTGGCCCAGGCTGAGTCTTGCACGTAAGCCGAATGCTAACGCAGAATACTTCGGGCCGTATCCAAATGCTTCGGCGGCGCGTCGTGCTAAACGGCTTTTGCAAAAGTTATGTAAGCTGCGCGATTGCAGTGACAGTACTTTGAGCAACCGTAAGCGTCCATGTTTAAAACACGGAACTGGGTTGTGCTTGGCGCCATGTGTAGATTTGTGTAGCGCCGAAGAATATGGTGTCGCCTTGCACGACGCGCGCGATATCTTACAAGGCAATGTCCAGCCATTAATTAAGCAACAACAGTTAGCGATGCAGTCTTATTCTAGCAAGTTAGCATACGAAAATGCATTGCGCTGCCGTGACAACATTCTCGCTTTAGACGCCTTGCAACAAAAACAAAACGTAAAGTTGACTGCCGAGCAAGACTTCGATGTGGTGGCCATTGATGTGCGAGGCGCTTATGCGGTGCTGCAATATCGAGACGGAGAATGGCTGCATTCCTCTACCGGCTTTGTCCCTGTTTTTGAAGACCTGCCGCATGCGATGTCTAAGTTGCTGATTGCGCTGTATGCCGATGGCCGCGATGTCCCGCCATTAGTCTTAGTTGATGCCGAGCCTCTCGATGTCAGTCAACTGCAAGACGCCATCAGCGCCAAATCCAACGCTAAGTTCGAAATCGTAGTGCCGTTCCGTGGACAGAAACGTTCGCTAGTAAAGATGGCGCAGCGTAATGCTCAAGCTCTAAAAGGCGAGCAGCGCAATGTGTCATGGCAAGCCGTAGCTAACACCATTAGTTCTTTATTCGATGTGCCGTCTCCGCATATTGTCGACTGCATTGATGTCTCGCATTTGCAAGGTGCACAGCGTGTAGCATCAAAAGTCCGTTTCATTGATGGACAGCCAGACTTCAGTGCTTATCGTCATTACATTGTTGCAGACGGCACCGGCAACGATGATTATGCTGCGATGCGCGAAGTGGTATCTCGGGTGCTGGCGCGACGCGCAAAGGAAGGTTTGCCCGACTTGCTTATTCTCGATGGCGGAGCACAACAACTCTCAAGCGGTCAACAAATATTGACGGAGCAAAATGTCGAGTTGCCGTTGCTAGCCTTAGCCAAAGCGCGAAGTTCTAGAATAGGCGTGCAGGCCGAAGAACGTGTGTTTGCTGTTGCGCAAGAGCATCCCGTAGTCTTGCAGCGGGGCAGTGACATCCGACATTTCTTCGAGCGCATTCGTAACGAAGCACACCGTTTTGCAATCAGTCATCACCGTCGTCGTCGCGAATCTTTGCGTTTAACTTTAGAGAAAATACCAGGCATCGGAATACGTCGTCGCCAAGTGTTACTCGATTATTGTCATGGCGATTTGTCGATCATCGCTAATGCCGAACTCGAAGACTTAAGCGCATTAAAGGGTATCCATTTGGCATTGGCCAATGAAATACGCACGTTCGTGCGCCGAGAATTAGGCAACGACTAAGCGCGTGGATGATGCAGCTGGTGCATGATCTTCAAATCTTCGACTTCAACGTGCGTGTAATGTTCGGTAGTGCGTAAATCAGCATGCCCTAGAAACTCTTGGACACTGCGCAAATCACCTCCGCCTAACAACAAGTGCGTGGCGCAAGAGTGACGCAAAATATGCGGGTGCATGTTCTGCTTCAATCCGGTTAAAGCAGCATATTTTTTTACAGCACGATATGCAAAATGACGATCAAGAGGACGTCCGCTTTTACTTAGTAATAAAGTTGGCTGAGGATGCATAAACTTTTTGTTGCGTACCTCGATCCATTCGGTGACGCGCTGCCCTGCGATGCCGCCAAGCGGAACCAAGCGCTCTTTGTTACCCTTGCCGCAGACGCGCATGATGCCAGGACGATTATCGCTTTCGAGGTTCAAACTGAGGTCACCAATCTTTAAGTCTATGGCCTCGCTGACTCGCAAGCCACCGCCATAGAGCAGTGCAAGCAGTGCGCGATCGCGAACACCAATCCATGTGTCGGTGCCGGGAGACCGAAGTAATGCCATAGATTCTTCAGGGCTGAGCACCTGCGGCAGTTTTTTCCAGAGGTTAATCTTGCCTATAGTACGCAGTGGATCGCGACCACTGAAGCCATGCTCAGCACGATACCACCGCAGTAAACCACGCAAAGTAGAAATTATACGGATTTGAGAGGCAGGCGCTAAGCCTTGTTGGCGGCTGTCCGCGAGTAAATCAACGATGAGTTCGGCACTGATGTTTTTCAGCTCTAAACAGCCCTTTTCGGCGAAAAAATGCCCGCATTTCAGCAAATCTTGCTTATAAGCAATAATGCTATTTCTCGCAAGACCGGCTTCGGCAGCCAAGCTCGCTAGGTATTCGGCAATAATTGCCGAAAGCTGTGCAGGTAGGGTTTGACGTGGCATAGGATTTTACTAGAATTTGCGTCTCGCGATACTCTCGCGACCCCTAATAGGATACCCAAATGAAGAAGCTTACTAAACCCCAACAAAAGCAATTTCGTCCAATCTTGCTTGCCTACCTTAAGCAATTGGGCGCCAAACTCGAGCACCTCGAAGAGGCCGCTTTGCTTATAGACGACGACGCTGGTCCTGATGATGGCGACGAATTCGGTTCTGAAAGCCAGTCGCGCGAACTGCAACTAGGTTTAATCGAAAACGAGAACCAAATTGTTGAAGAATGTTATCGTGCTCTAGAGCGTATTCGCGATAACGTGTTTGGCAACTGCGGCGCTTGTAAAGAGCAGATACCACCACGCCGTCTCGAAGTGCGTCCTTATTCTGAATACTGTGTTGGTTGTAAAGAGAAGCTTGAAAAAGGCGAACTCGATATAGACTAGGTAAATGGATTTTTCGCGCCCACTGTATAAGCCATGGCTGATTGGTG
>JBLINB010000038.1:0-15680 GCA_047638975.1 Myxococcota bacterium | reverse complement strand
CTAAAGACTAAGGCCAGCATCACAAACATTTGCGGCCCCTGCAACCATTGCAGCACTCCGTTTTCGTCTGCGGTTTTGAATTGGCCAAGCTGTGCTAAGAAAATAACAATAGCTAAACCGTTTACAAAACCAAGCATCACGGGATGTGGCACCATGCGGATGAACTTACCTAAGCGCAGCACTCCGGCAGCCATTTGGAGTAATCCCATTAAGGCAACTGCAGCAAACATATATTCAATGCTGTGTTGTGCGACTAAGGCGACCAAGACCACGGCGAGTGCGCCGGTTGCGCCAGAGATCATGCCAGGGCGTCCACCTAAAACGGCAGTGATGAGGCCGACCATAAATGCGGCGTGCAAGCCAACGATTGGGTCAACGCCCGCGACAAAGGCAAAAGCTACAGCTTCGGGGACGAGGGCTAGAGCTACAGTAAGCCCAGAGAGCACATCGTTTTTAAAGCCGGCGCGCGACTTTCTAATTAGAGAGAACATTGTTTTTTAAAAGTGGTTGAACAGATCTAAACCTACTTCGAATTTAGATTTGCTGGATAGTTTCCAGTCGAAGTCTTTCAGCAACGTGGCTTGCGCATTTAATAAATCTTCTTCACCGCCCTCGACAAGCTCGAGTTCGGCAGTGTAGCCTTCTATGGCGCGCTTGTTGTAAATCCAGCGTACGGCATCAAGGCTGAGCTCGGCTATGCAGTCATCAATAGTGGCAGGGTATTGGGTGCGCGATTGCTCTACCTGAAATAGCAGCCATAAAGTTTTCTCACCAACCAATGCGTTAATGCGTCCGCCAACAATGTCGTCGGGGAAAGTAACTTGGCCACTGCCATCCCATGCGACGTCTTCTTCGTATTCTTCGCGGCGGGCAACACCATCTTCGTTTGCCACGAGCTCTTTTAAAGTCACCTTGGCCTCTTCACCCACCCGGCGTAAACGGAAGGTCCAGCCAGATTGCAATAAATCTAAATCGGGAGTGTCGAGGTAGTAATCATTCATCACTACATCGTTAGCGTCGCCGACTTCCCAGCCAATGTTTTTCAAATCTTGGGGTAGTCGAAGCAAGTCCGTTGCACTTTCGGCAGCAAACTTTATTTCGACTTCTACATCATTCGACATCAACTATTTTGAACTAGAGGAGGTATTTGCTTTAAGCAGATCGCGGTTCATGTCGGCGATGAAAGTTACCGGGATATCTTTCGGGCAACTTGCTTCGCATTCGTAATGGTTAGAGCAAGCGCCAAATCCTTCGGCATCCATTTGCGCAACCATCTCGCGTGCGCGTGAATAGCGCTCGGGCTGACCCTGTGGCAAATTAGCGAGGTGTCCCATTTTGGCGGCAACGAACAACATTGCCGAGCCGTTTGGACATGAAGCAACACATGCACCACAACCAATGCAGGCGGCGGCGTCCATCGCTAGATCAGCACTTATTTTAGGGACCAACTGACTGTTGGCATCTTGGCAACCACCGGTATTCGCCGAGATAAAACCACCGGCTTGAACAATACGATCGAATGAAGAGCGGTCAACAACTAAGTCGCGCACTACTGGGAAGGCGCGCGAACGCCATGGCTCGATGTGAATCGAATCGCCGTCTTTGAAGCTACGCATATGTAGCTGGCAAGTAGTGGTGCTGCCATCGGGCCCGTGGGCTTGACCGTTAATCATCATCGAGCACATACCACAAATACCTTCGCGGCAATCATGGTCGAAAGCTATAGGCTCGTCACCTTCGTTGATGATGTCTTCGTTGACCTTATCAAGCATTTCTAGAAAGGACATGTCGGGTGAAACGCCATCGACTTGGCGAGTCTGCATGCCACCAGTTGATTTTGCATCTTTTTGACGCCAAACGTGTAGAGTAATTCTCATGGCTTTACTTGTAGCTACGGGTTGTGAGTTTGACATCTTCAAACTCGAGTTGTTCAAGAGAAAGCTCAGGACGCTCGCCTTCACCTTTGTATTCCCATACCGAAGCAACCCTAAAGTTTTCGTCATCGCGTTGGGCTTCACCTTCGGCAGATTGATGTTCTTCGCGGAAGTGGCCGCCACAAGATTCTTCGCGAGTTAAGGCATCGAGACACATGGTCTCGGCAAACTCTAGGAAGTCGGCAACGCGATTGGCTTTTTCGACTTCGATATTAAATTCTTTGTCGGTGCCAGGGATGCGCACGTCGTTCCAGAATTCTTCACGCAGCTTAGGGATTTCTTCGAGGGCTTTAGTAAGCGTTTCTTTAGTACGGCCCATGCCACAGTTTTCCCACATAATTAAGCCTAAGCGTTTGTGGAAGGAGTCGATCGACTGGGTGCCCTTAACAGCTAGCAAGCGCTCGGTGCGCGCTATGACTGCAGCCTCTGCTTCATCGAAAGCCGGGTGTGCAGTCGTGACCTTCTTGTCGGCATCCATCTCGCCATGTTCACCTAGGTAATTGCCCACGGTGTACGGTGCGACAAAGTAACCATCAGCCAAGCCCTGCATCAATGCCGAAGCGCCTAAGCGGTTAGCTCCATGATCAGAGAAGTTGCATTCGCCAAGCGCGAATAATCCGGGGATCGTTGTTTGCAGATTGTAATCTACCCACAAACCACCCATGGTGTAGTGCACCGCTGGGAAAATCCGCATCGGTGTTTTGTACGGGTTTTCGGCAGTAATCTTTTCGTACATTTGAAACAGGTTGCCGTAACGCGCACGAATCATGTCTTCGCCCAAGCGTTCAATCGCATCGGCAAAATCGAGGTATACAGCCAACTTAGTTTCGCCAACACCATAACCCGCGTCGCAACGTTCTTTGGCGGCGCGTGATGCTACATCGCGTGGCACCAAGTTACCGAAAGACGGGTAGCGGCGTTCGAGATAGTAATCGCGATCTTCTTCGGGGATATCAGCCGGCGCACGTTTGTCGTCTTTTGACTTTGGCACCCATACGCGACCATCGTTACGTAAAGATTCGGACATCAGCGTAAGTTTCGATTGATGCTCGGAGCTTACCGGAATACATGTAGGGTGAATCTGTGTGTAACAAGGATTAGCAAAGCCGGCACCTTTTTTGTGCGCGCGGAAAGCCGCAGTTACGTTTGAGCCCATGGCGTTAGTCGATAAGTAAAAAACATTACCGTAGCCACCGGTACACAACAACACAGCGTCGGCAGCATGACGATCAATTTCGCCAGTTACCAAATCACGTGTGATAATACCTTTAGCTTGGCCGTCAACGGTGACGACATCTAGCATCTCACTACGCGTGTGCATCGTTACTCCGCCCTTGCCAATTTCTTTACTTAGCGCTTGGTAGGCACCAATCAACAATTGCTGACCGGTTTGACCGCGGGCATAAAAAGTTCGGCTAACTTGTGCGCCACCGAATGAGCGGTTGTCGAGTAAGCCGCCGTAGTCGCGGGCAAAAGGTACACCCTGAGCGACACATTGATCAATGATGGTGTTTGACACTTCGGCTAAACGGTAAACGTTCGACTCGCGTGCGCGGTAATCGCCACCTTTGATAGTGTCATAAAACAAACGGCGTACAGAGTCGCCATCGTTAGGGTAATTCTTTGCTGCATTGATGCCACCTTGCGCTGCAATGGAGTGCGCGCGACGCGGAGTATCTTGAAAGCAGAAACAATCGACGTTGTATCCAAGTTCTGAAAGCGATGCCGCGGCAGATGAGCCGGCTAAGCCAGAGCCTACAACGATCACTTTGAATTTACGCTTGTTTGCTGGGTTCACCAACTTCATGTTGAAGCGGTGGTTCGTCCATTTATCGGCAAGAGGGCCGTCAGGGGTTTTTGAATCGAGATTTAAAGCCATGATCAGTTACCAGGAATTGTTGGGAGCATGTCGAAGTAGATGCACAGCGGAATGGACAAGTTGCCAAGAAGCAGGATGCCAGCGACTGCCGGACCTATTTTGTCGGTGCAGCTCGTTGAGCAACGACGGAAGCCTAGTGTTTGCACTAGAGACGATGCTCCATGGCTGATATGTATACATAACAAGACCATTGCAGCACTGTAGATAATAGTAGTGGGCAGATGCTTAAAGCTGGCAATAACCATGGCGTACACATCTATTTCGTCAGTGGCGTGTGCCTTTGCAAACGCGCCAATCGGGTCGATGTTACCGGTGGTGAAATGCAAGACGTGATAAATCACAAACACCAAAACTAAGCCGCCAGATAGCAACATGGTTTTAGCAGCAAAATTAGTCGCCACATCTTTTTGCATGGCGTACTTAATAGGACGCGCCTTAGCGCTGCGGCGTACCACGCGTACTGCAGCCCAAATGTGGGACACCATCGTGATAAGCAAAAACGAGCGTATTATCCAGAGCAACGGCCCGAGGCTTTGCAGCTTGGCGGCGTAAGCATTAAGGTAATCAGGGCCAAGAAACAGCTGCAGATTGCCCAGCATGTGACCGATCACAAACAGAATCAAAAAGACGCCAGTGACCGCCATCAGGGTTTTTTCACCGATGGAAGACTTTAAGTGGGTGCTTAAGCTCATAAGGGGGGAAATGATAACATTTCCCCCCTTATTTGAGTGCGCTGTAAGTTGCGCTAATCAGGGTAGCGTAATGCTGAGCAGTTAGCCGACAAGGACGAATGTATTCATCACCGCGCCAAGTACACCGAAGATTGAAAGCCCGGCAATAATTCCGGAAATAATCGGGATCATGTACGAATCTGAAGAATCCTTCCATTTTTTCGCCCATATGACGGCGATGATTGCGCCGATGCACATTGATAATGGATATTGGAATGGCAAGATCAAGCCCAATCCGATGCCAGTGGCGGATGGCAGCCACGCTTTTTGTTTCGGCAAGAGTAGCTCAAGAGCCAAAAACAGTGTTCCTAGACCGAGTCCCCAGAAAATCATCATGCGGTGCATGGGGTGCATGGCATCAAGGCCTCCACCGGTCATGACTTCGGCGATCGCTTTCCAGGCCTGAGCGGCCGGTGCGGGGAAGTCTGGTTTTTGGAAAACACCATCAACGATGCTGCCGGTCATGGCAGTCGCATCAGGCACCAACATGTAGAAACCCCAAACAGTAGCCACTGTGCCTGCAGCGATACCCCAGATTTGGGCAATAAACTGACGCCGAGGGTTGGCGCCGAGCAGATATCCAGATTTAAGGTCGTTGAGCAAGTCAGCAGCACTGCCGGCAGAGTTGGCGGTGATCGATGCCGACATCAAATTTGCGCCTGCGCTTTGCGGCATCAAAGTGCCAAAAGTCAGCTGCATGATTTTGCCCATTGCACCAACCGGCGTAATATCAGATTCGCCCGTCGCGCGCGCTGCAACCATCGCCAAGAAAAAGGTTAGGCCTACAGCCAATGCACCGTAATGCAGGGGAATTTCGAAAGCAAATCGAGCGATGAGGATGGCAGAAGTACCCGCGATAGCAGTTCCGATTGCGAACCAACTTGAAGGCACCTCGGTTTGCTTAACAATCTCAGGGGTGGTGTCGTCACCGTCTTTCCGGCCTAGACCTGAGAACGCCCGCAAAATAGTACGCCATTGCGCAAAGAATTGCAAAATACCATAGGCCAGCATGATGGACACGCCGAGCCACAGGCCAACTTCTTTCCATGCCTTACCTGGATGGGAAATAGCCCCCTTGGTTTGACTCTTCTCTAGCGAGGCAATATTTTCGCGGATGACTTCTACGCTCGCACCATCGGGCATGGTCAGTGCCATTTCGGTGACGTAACCAGGGTATTGCGCTTGTATCGGCTCGAGTGCAGCAGCGAAATCTGCCGCAGAGGTTGCGTCTTGGGTAGCCGCCAACGCAGCTTGCAGATCGTGTCCGTAAGGGCTAGTCCAGACATCGGCTAAGGCGTCGGCGCCAAGGCCAAAGACAAGGACTAAGCCGCCAACAACCATGTAAAAACCGATTCTTAAACCGACCAAGCCACCTGCGGCAAGCATAATCGGGTTGACGTCCATGGCTAGATTCCAGTCGGAGGCTTTATAGGCTTCGAAGATTTTATTACCGCTGTCGTCGAGCTTACCCGTATCGCGTGCGCCTGGAACCGCGATGAAGCGGTCGAAGAGGTTCATCTGACCAGGCAGGATGGCGCCGCGTATGTTGGTGATAGTCGACTTCACTGGATCGATAATGCGGTCGTGGACGATCCAGTTGTAATCAAGCAGCAATGAGAAAATCGCTCCTCCGCCGGCAGACCAGGCTAGAGCTTTCGCTTTTTTGATTGCGGCGCCGCCTTGCGAGTAAAGGGACTGCAGAGTTACCGCTGCTGCAGTGCCCGACGGAAACTTGAGGCGGTCGCGGTTAATAAGATTGCGCTTCATCGGAATCGCCATTACCGTGCCTAGCGCCGCCAAAGAAATCGTCCACCCGATGAGTACCCATGGATTAATGTGAACGCCAAGTGGGTTGTCGGGAGTCACGGAGAGCATCAACATCGCCGCAATTGCCGAAACCATGGTGCCGCCCGTTGAATAGCCAGCTGAGGATGCAGTGGACTGCATGCAGTTGGTTTCGAGGATGGTCATCGGCGATTTGGCAATGCCTCGCTTGAGCAGCAGCGTCCATATCGAGTAGGACATAATGCATGCGGTAATTGCCACACCAAGAGCCCAGCCGGTTTTCAGGCCAATATAAAGATTAGTGAAGGCGAGCAGGAAGCCGAGGCCGGAGCCCACCGCTACTGCGCGTATGGTTAACTGCGGGACGTCTTCGCCTTGGTATATTTTTTCATACCATTCTTCTTCGCTCATTTCGAGAACCTCTTCAGGGCCTATGTCGAGCGGCTTGTATTGCTCGGCTTCTTCGACCGTGCGGGGTGCTTGTTGGAAAAGTGCCATGGGAGAATATATCAAAGCCGGCTCTTCAAGGAATATTCACCGCAACTTCAATTATAATTGAGGATGCCTACATAAGATGTAATGACAATGTCCAAAAAGATACTATTAGTTGAAGATGACGCGGATTTACTCGAAGTCCTGCGCTTGACCTTCGAGCTCGAAATGCCGAGCTGCGAGTTGATTACTGCTAGCGATGGCGAGTCTGCTTTGAAGAAGGCGCGACGGTTTATCCCTGATTTGGTGATCTTAGACATCATGATGCCGAAGAAAGACGGCATTGAAGTATGTCGAGAATTACGTAGCGACGCAACTTTAGCGAATGTGCCAGTGTTGATGCTGTCAGCAAAATCGGAAGAGTCAGATGTGGTGCTGGGCTTAGGTATCGGTGCCGATGATTACTTAGCCAAACCAGCACGTCCAAAAGAATTGGTGGCGCGCGCGAAAAACTTATTGCGACGTTCGTCAACTCGCCAGGTCGCTGCTGGTGAAGAAACTATTTCGGCGGGCAAGTTTGTAATTGATCCGGTGCGTTTCGAAGTGCGTGTCGAAGACGAAATTATAGAATTAACCCCAATGCAGTTTAAGATTTTACACACACTGGCCAAGACCCCTGGTCGTGTTTATAGGCGCGATGAGTTAATTGACGCGGCTGCCGGAACCGGAGTGGTAATTATTGAGCGCAATATTGATACACATGTAAAAAGCATGCGTAAAAAGTTGGGTGCGCATGCAGATGTTATAAAAACAGTGCACGGCGTAGGCTACAAGTTTGTAGAGTAAGGCATGACCACTTTGGATGCCACGCTAATCGTAATTGCTATCGCTGCTGTAGCGTTTGCGTGGCATGAACGCCGCGCGCGCTTACGGTTGGCAGCCCGTCAAGATAATCTTGACTGGCAAAATATCGCTCTTAGGCGCTCATTGTCGCAGTTATCGGTAGGTTTTGTACTGCTTGACGATAACGATGTAGTGCGTTTTCAAAACCAAGTCGCAGATGATATTCTCGGTGTTGCGCTTGCTCAATATTGGGGCGCGGCTCAACATGTCGAGCTAGTTGCGTTTTTGCAATCGTCGAAGGGTATGGCCAGTGGCAACCGTGAAGTAGATATTTTAAAGAGCGAAGGCAAGTTGCTAGTGAATGCAATTGTGTTAGAGATCGATAACGAGCACCGCGTGCTGTTACTGCAAAATCTAGAGGCCGAAGCGCAGGCTCATTTGCGGCTGCGCGAGTTCGTAGCGAATGCAAGTCACGAATTGAAAACGCCGATCGCCGCAATTGTAGGCATGCTCGATTTACTGCCACGCTTGCCGTCCGAAAAACGCATTGAACTTACAGAGCGCTTGCAGCGTAACGCAACTAGTTTGACCAAGCTGGTAGACGACTTGCTAACTTTGTCGCGTGCCGAAACGACATCATCACCCATTAATCCGCAGCCGTGTGATGTGGTGATAGCAACTCGTGAGATAATTGACCAGTTCCAGTTGAAGGCCAATTTCAAACACCTAACTTTAGAATTAGATGCGCCTGATAGCCTTATTACAGTGGTCGACGGCCTAGCATTTAGCCGAGTGATTCATAACTTGGTTGAAAATGCATTAACCTATACCGAAACTGGCGGGGTGACGGTACGGCTAATCGACAACGCGTCAAGCTGGATGATCGAAGTAGAAGACTCAGGTCCAGGGATCGAGTCCGAACACATCCCGCAGTTGTTTCAGCGCTTTTTTCGCGTGGACGCCGCCCGTAGCCGCAAATTGGGCGGTACAGGCTTGGGTTTGTCGATTGTGCGCAACTTTGTCGAGCGCATGGGCGGCACGGTTGAGGTCGAAAGCGCTATCGATAAGGGCAGCGTTTTCCGCGTAGAACTGCCGAAGTAGACGAAAACGCCACACGCAGTTTTTCTTATCTTCATTAGTAATCCATATGTCGGCTTCAAAATAGGGGTAATGAAAACACTCACTACCCTAATCACATGTGGCGCTCTAGCTTTGCTAGCACCACAAGTAATTGCTCAGGATGCCGTTCAAAAAGAAGAAGTATCTTTAGTTGACCAGCGCCTTCCTGAGTTTGCTGCCGAAGCAAAGAACTTGTCAGGCAGCATCAATGCCGTAGGCTCCGACACCATGATCAACCTTATTACCTTGTGGGGTGAAAAGTTTAAGACATATTACCCTGAGGTGATGATTCAAGTTGAAGGTAAAGGATCTTCAACGGCACCACCGGCACTCATTGAAGGAGTTTCACAACTCGGCCCAATGAGCCGCCAGATGAAATCCAAAGAGATGGATGCTTTTGTCGAAAACTTTGGCTATGAGCCAACATTGGTGCGTACTTGTTTAGATGCCCTAGCGGTTTTCGTAAACAAGGACAACCCAATTGTTGAGAGCGGTTTGACCTTAGAAGAAGTGGATGCAATCTTTTCTAAAACGCGTAAGCGCGGTTACGAGCAAGACATTGTGAATTGGTCGCAGCTCGAAGTTGGCGGTCCATGGAGAAATGCTCCTATCAGCCTTTACGGAAGAAATTCTGCATCCGGCACGTATGGCTTTTTCAAGAAGCACGCATTGAAGAAAGGCGACTACCGTGACTCAGTAAAAGAGCAGCCCGGTTCTGCCTCTGTAGTGCAGTCCATTACCTCAGATAAATTTGCGATAGGCTACTCGGGCATCGGTTACATGACCTCGGGTGTGAAGGCGGTACCGCTTTCTATCGATGGCGAAGCATTCTTTGAGGCTAGCCTCGATAACGTAGTTACTGGCGACTACCCACTGGGTCGTTTCTTGAACATCTACATTAATGTCGAGCCAAATTCAGAGATGGACGACTTACGTCGCGAATTTTTCCGCTTCGTGTTTTCGCGCGAAGGGCAAGAGATTGTTTTAAAGGCGGGCTACCTTCCTATAACTTCTGAAGTGGCTGAAATGGAGTTAGGCAACTTAGGTATTCCTTACCAAGCAGTTGTGTTAGAAGAGAGCCCCGAAAACTAATAAAAGGTGAATAATAAATTTCAGGCGCGCCGCGAGCGCACTGATCGTACTGCCGCCCTGCTTGTTAAGCTGGGCGGTATAGGCGTTGTTGCGGTGGTATTTTTTATGGCGCTATTCTTGATTATGCAAGCGGCGCCACTTGCAGCGGATCCTGAAATGAGTGGCTCTAGGCTTGGCTATAAACAAAATTATGCGGCTGACCGCGAAGTTATAGCGCGCGGAGTAGAGCCCTTTATCGAAGCGAGTTATGCTTTATTTGCCGACGGCGAGTTAGCACTGTTTTCATTAGAAACGTCTAAGATTATTGACTCACGGCAGATAAAGCTTAAGGCTAACGAGCTGATAACGGATGCGCAAATTTCTGTCAGACAAGGCGCAATCAGTTTTTTAAGTAGCGATTCACGTCTAGGGCAAATGGCTTTAAAATTTAAAGTGAAATACGCTGATGACCTAAGTCGCAATCACCAATTTGCTGATACTGTGGGTCCAGTCACTTGGCTCCTAAATGAGTCGTCGCAGCCAGTTATTGATTTTTCAATTAGCAATGAAGATCAAAAAGTTTGGGGAGGCGTAGTCTTTGCGGATGGTAGCGCAAGACTCATTCGTGCCACCGAAAAGACGAACCGACTAACCGGCGAGCGCTCTTCGCAGTTAAAATCACTTGAGCTCGAAGCGGCGGCTTATTCCAAAGTAGCATTGCTAGAAAGTGGCGTAATCACTTTGGTGCAAGATGGCACTAAGGTTAAGGCGAGCCGTCCTGATAGGCGCTTTACGAAACTATTGCCAGCCGGCGAATGGCTATCGGCTACGGTAGTTAACGATTTATTGCCTTTAATCGGCGACGGCTCAGTCATTGCAGTCGCAGAAGGAGCTCAGCTAAACCGCTTGCTGCTTCAAGGGCAAGAGATTGGTGCTTCACAATTAATTAGAGTAAATAGTTTTGACGCAAGCGCTATCGGCAAGCTCGATGAAGTTTTCATTTCGCCGCGGCAACGGGTGTTATTCGCGCGTGGCGACAAACAAACAGCCGTGATACATGGCACTACCGGATCGATTGTAGCTATGCTTGAACATGGCTCGCCGCAGCAAAGTCAATTGGCTCCACGCGAGAATGCGGTGGTTGAGTTTTTTGCTGACGGAGGTATCGCAGTAAACAAAATAGATTTAGGCTTCATTGCGGAGAACACCGCAGCACTGTTCGGTAAGTTGCAGTACGAAGGCTTGCGTGAATCATCGTACACTTGGCAATCAACGGGCGGCTCCGATTCTTACGAGTCGAAAATATCTTTTATACCGTTAATCATCGGCACACTCAAGGGAACATTTTGGGCATTGCTACCTTCGATTCCTTTAGCATTACTTGCCGCCCTTTATTGTTCGCGCTTTTTACGCGGGCGACTGCGCGAAGTCATTAAGCCGGCTATTGAATTGCTTGCCGGCATCCCTTCAGTAATTCTTGGCTTTATTGGCGCGTTATACATTGCTCCAGCAATCGAAGATCGCTTCCTGTCATTGTTCTTGTTGCCAGTGGTCTTAGGCGTGCTGGCTTTAGGATGTGGGGTGTGGTGGTCACACCTTTCATTGTCGAAGCGCCGCCGTCTTCATGAAGGTAGCGCTGCGTTTTTGTTGCTTCCCATTTTCTTTATTGCAAGTTGGGCCGTATTTGCCTTTGGCCCAGAAATAGAACAGTTGTTGCTGGGTATGTCTTTCCGAGAGTGGGCACCTGAAGCTCTAGGCGTTCCCTTTGAACAGAGAAATTCGATTGTCGTTGGCCTGGCAATGGGCTTTGCCGTTGCGCCATTGATTTTTACTTTAGCCGAAGACGCGTTCCGCAATATTCCGAATGACTTGTCGGACGCCTCATTGGCCCTCGGGGCAACGCAATGGCAAACTGCCACGCGGGTGATTTTGCCGCCGGCTATTCCTGGAGTGGTCGCAGCTATTATGTTGGGTTTGGGTCGCGCCGTTGGAGAGACCATGGTGGTGCTGATGGCGACGGGCAACACTCCGATTAATGATTGGAACCCACTACAAGGCTTCCGCTCTTTGGCGGCCAACCTAGCCGTTGAATTACCAGAAGCAGAACACGGCGGTGGACTTTATCGCGTTTTGTTTTTATCCGCCTTGCTGCTGTTCGCAATAACTTTTGTGGTAAACACTATTGCTGAAATTATTCGGGTGAAGGGGAGGAAAGATCTGTGAAAGAAACCAACAACTCTATACTCGGTGGCACTTCACCGGACATCCGCGGCGGCATCGGTATCTTTATTTGTGGTGGTGCATTAGCCGTACTATTGATTGCAGGGCTGCTGTTTTTCGGATTACTGTTCTCGCGTGGCGCCGACGCTTTTGCGGTGAAGCCGTTGGTTGAATGGCAGCTGAAGTCAGGGGCAGTCGAGTTAGTGCAAGAGCTCGACCATTACGAAAACGGCGAAGTGCGCGCACGCATGGCTAATCGCGAGTTTCACGCCAATCGCGAAGATCATTTGATTGCTGGGGCAGAAGATATTATTTCTGTTTCTATCCCTAACGAAGCAGTACGCATTGAGCGCACCGAGTACGGCCCATTTCATGGTTATCTAGACAGCGTAGATGACGACGGCTATCACGTACGTTTACCGGATGGCACTAAAAAAGTTTTAGCGACTAACAGCGTGATGCGCATTGAATACCCCAACCAACTTTCCTTCTGGGGACGTTTAGGGTCGTGGTTCAAATCAACCTGGACTTTCTTGGTTTCAGATCCACGTGAGGCCAATACCGAGGGCGGAATTTATCCAGCACTAGTCGGCACAGCTTTGATGGTGCTATTGATGACGTTAATCGTTGTCCCATTTGGCGTGATGGCTGCTGTATTCTTAAATGAATACGCTAAAGACACTTGGTTAGTGCGCCTGGTGCGCATTGCAGTAAATAACTTAGCCGGCGTGCCATCGATAGTTTATGGAGTGTTTGGTTTAGGGTTTTTTATCTATGGCGTAGGCGGGGCAATTGATGACACTTTCTTTAGCGATTCTTTACCGACGCCAACTTTCGGCGCAGGCGGTTTGCTGTGGGCTTCATTGACGATGGCGTTATTAACTTTGCCAGTAGTTATCGTTGCTACGGAAGAAGCATTGCGTGCGGTGCCGCGCGATCGTCGTGATGCGGCATTAGCGCTTGGCGCTACTCGCTGGGAAACTCTAAAGCACATCATTTTACCAGGGGCAAAACCAGGTATCTTGACGGGTACAATTTTGGCAATTTCGCGTGCGGCTGGCGAAGTCGCGCCACTAATGTTGACCGGTGTTGTAATGTCAGCGCAGCAGTTACCCATAAATGGCGACTTCCCCTTTTTGCATCTTGAACAACGCTTTATGCACCTTGGTTTCCATGTGTATTCCGTCGGATTTCAATCTCCAAACGTTGAAGCGGCCGAACCTTTGGTTTACGCCACGGCAGCCGTTTTGCTGTTCTTGGTGTTAGCCCTGAATATTGTGGCAATTAGAATGCGCAGTAATGTTCGCAAAAAACTACAAGGAAAATGAATCAAATAGCTACAGAAAAACCACCGCTAGCATCAGCCTTAGGGCAAATTGCATTAGACAGTGCCGGACGGCGTCCGCAATTGGAGGATGACTCGGCAGCACTCATTAAAGTAAGGGAGTTGAATTTTCATTATGGCGATGTGCAGGCCTTGCGCGGCGTAAATATGGATATTCACCGCGGTAAAGTCACGGCATTTATTGGACCATCTGGTTGTGGTAAGTCAACTTTTCTGCGGTCTATTAACCGCATGAATGACACTATTGACGGTACGCGCATTGATGGTCTGATCGAGCTCGGTGGCCAAGACATTTACGACAAAAGCGTCGATGTAGTTAAGCTGCGCCAGCAAGTAGGCATGGTGTTTCAACGTCCAAATCCGTTTCCGATGTCTATTTATGACAACATTGCTTTTGGGCCGCGGTTAAATAGGAAACAAAGTAAAGCAGAGCTAGATGCATTAGTTGAGCGTTGCTTGCGTGGCGCTGCACTATGGGAAGAGACTAAAGATCGTCTAAACGGTTCGGCCTTGGCAATGTCCGGTGGACAACAGCAACGCCTATGCATCGCGCGCGCGTTGGCGAATGAGCCAGAGGTACTGCTGCTCGACGAACCCGCATCGGCGCTTGACCCAAATGCGACGGCAAAAATAGAAGACTTAATCTTTGAATTACGCGGCAAATACACTATCGTGATTGTTACGCATAACATGCAACAAGCTGCGCGAGTATCAGACCGTACTTCGTTTTTCTTAAAGGGCGAAGTCTTAGAAAATGGCGATACCGAAGAGATCTTCACTCGTCCGCAACACCCAGAAACCGAGGCCTACATTACAGGCCGCTTTGGATAGGAAAATAAAGAGATGACAAAACACTTTTTGAAAGACATGGAAGGGCTGGCTACGTCAATGGCCATCATTAGTACGCGGGTTGAAGGCCTGTTCCGCGCGGCAGTGGATAGCTTGCTAGCGCGTGACGCCGAAAAAGCCTTAGAGGTTATAAAAGCAGATGCCGAAATAGATGCTCTAGAAGTAAAGCTCGAAGAGGACGCATTGAAAATACTAGCTTTGCATGCGCCGGTGGCCAGTGATTTGCGATATTTGATTGCAACCATAAAAATCAATAATGACCTCGAGCGGGTTGGCGACATTGCGGGAAATATTGCGTCGCGGTCGCGTGACTTGTGCAAATTGCCTTATGTAGAGCCTCCAGAAGGCTTTGAAGAGATGGCCCAAACCGCTCTAGACATGATTCGCGATTCGTTTCGCGCTTGTGTTACTCAAAATGCAGTTTTGGCGCGCCAGGTTTTTGAAAAAGACGATATTGTTGACAATTACAATCGCATCATTTTGAATTCAATCGAAGATAAGATGGCAGTCGAATCCGAGAACATACCAGCGCTGATGCGGTGGGCGAATGTGGTACGCGCAGTAGAGCGAGTTGGCGACTATGCAACGAACATTGCAGAAGATATCATCTACATGGTAGACGGCGATATTGTGCGCCATCAACCACCAGTAGGTGATTAGTTTTTGAAATACGTTTTTGTAGTTAACCGTAACGCTGGCAAAGGCAGCGTCATCAAAGAGTGGACAGCCCTTGAGGGGCGCGTCGCCGAAATGTTTGACGACTACGTGGTGGTGTTTGATTTAGCCCCGATACCTGCCGACGCCGAGGTGGTGGTTGCGGTCGGCGGCGATGGCACTGTACATTATGTACTGAATTATTTGATGCGCAGCAAGTGTGGCGCGGCATTGGCAGTGTTGCCTTTCGGCAGCGGCTGTGATTTCGCACGCAATTTTGGATGGCATGATGAGCTAGAGATTATTGCAGGTGGCCAGCGGCGGCTGATTGATGTCGGAGAGATTGAATCGGCAGGTGTAAAAACGTGGTTCGCAAATGTGGCCGACGCTGGGTTGGGCGCTGAAGTTACGCGGCAAATGGCGAATCAGTCGCGCAATTATTTATGGAGCACTTTGAAAGCGCTAATTGCATATAAAAATGTAGATGTAAAGCTGTTAGCCGACGACGTCGAAATCTATTGCGGTCCGCTAAAGTGTTTAGTCCTTGCGAATGGCAAATATTTCGGCGACGGAATGGGCATCGCACCGGACGCGGTGCTTGACGATGGGTTATTGCAGTACGTCATCATTGGCGATATTTCACGGCTAATGGCGGCGGTCAAGTTGCAGCAGACTTATAAATGCACGCATATTAAACATCCGCAGGTCACTTACGGCAAAGCGCGCGAATTGCGCTTGCAGGTGTCGTCCGCGTTGGGCTTTGAAGCGGACGGCGAGCTAATGGCTAGGATGCCAGCGGGCGAAGTGCTTTATGCCAG
>JBLINB010000037.1:0-15762 GCA_047638975.1 Myxococcota bacterium | reverse complement strand
AATATTGTTATCTCTCGTCGTCAATTACTTGAAGAAGAGCGTATCGAAAAGCGCGAGTCTCTACTCGAAGAAATCGAAGAGGGTCAAACACGCATCGGCGAGGTCAAGAACATTGCCGATTTCGGTGCATTCGTCGACCTTGGCGGCATGGACGGACTACTACACGTTACCGACATGTCTTATGGCCGTATCAAGCATCCGCGTGAAATGGTTAAAATTGGTGACAAGATTGAAGTATTCATTCAGTCTATCGACCGTGACCGTAACCGCGTAGCATTGTCCCTTAAGGCTCTTACTACCGACCCATGGGAAAACATCGCAGGACGCTTCCCAGCAAAATCTGTTCACAAAGGACGCATCGCCAACATCGTGCCTTACGGCTTGTTTGTTGAGCTTGAATCCGGAGTCGAAGGCTTGGTGCACGTTACCGAAATTTCATGGACGCAAAAGAATCCTAACCCTGAAGCCGAGTTCACTAAAGGTGAGGAGGTTGATGTCTATGTCAAGTCTATCGATTTTGACAAGAAAGAGATGTCGTTGTCCGTTCGCGAAGTTGAGGGTAATCCTTGGCAGCGCATCGCTGATCACTATGCTCCGGGTACAGTTATTGAAGCTACAATCAAAAACCTTGCAACATATGGTGCATTCGTTGAGATTGAAGAAGGTATCGATGGCTTGTTGCACAACACCGACTTCCACTGGACTCGTAAGATTCAGCACCCATCAGAAATCGTCAAGAAGGGCGATCGTCTGCAGTGTGTAGTTCTTAATGTTGATCTTGATAAGCAGCGTATCTCACTAGGCATGAAGCAGCTGACTAAGAACCCATGGGAAGATTACATCCCTACGAATTACCACGTCGGAGACATGCTTTCCGGCGAGGTTACTAAGCACATCGCTGCTGGTTGCTTTATTAAGCTTGAAGATGATCTCGAAGCATTCTTGCATTACAGCACTTTGCCTCAAGAATGGCACGAGTCACCACAAACTAATTGCCTAGCTGGCATGAAGGTTGAGGTGCGTATCGTGCGCGTTGACTGTGGTGAAGAGCGTATTGGTCTAAGCTACATTCATGCTGAATTCCCAGAGAATACCGATGTTCGTAAGAATTGGGAAGAAGCTCAGGTTGCTAAAGCTGCAAAGAAAGCTGCAAAGAAAGCTGCAAAAGAAGCAGCCAAAGAGGCAGTAGACTCTGTTACTGAAGGCGAAGATCCTAGCGCTGAAGACGAGGCACCTGTTGCTGAAGAGGCACCTGCGGCTGAAACTGAATCACCTGTTGCTGAAGAAGAAGCACCTGTCGCTGAAGACGAAGCACCTGTAAAAGACGCTGAATAACATTTTGCGTCAGCTATATAAAAGTACCTCCAACCCATTGGTTGGGGGTGCTTTTGTCTTTTACCTGGTTTGTGCCTGTTCAGCGGTCACTGCGGACATGACAGGTGAGTCCGAGCTATCGAGTGACGAGATTTTTTTTAGTGAAGACCCCTTTGCGGATGACGGAGTTGAAATCATTTCAAATTCCACCGTCAATGATATTACGACTACTGATCTTACCGGTGGTGTAGAGCAATCAAAACTCGTTGAAGTAGATCCAGCATCTATTATTGTCGACAAAGATGAAGTCGCGCGTTTAAATAGCGAACTGCAGTTGACCTCACTGCAGGCAAGGATACTTGCCGAAGAATTGTCGCGTCTGTCGACAATCGAGATTGGTGATCCCATCCATACTATGGGCGAGCAACTGCGCGTGAATTTGATTACGCAAAACCCTTTTGGTGACGTCATAGAATTACGCCCGCCAACAGGTGGTTTGGTCTTTGAGTTTAACTGGACTATCGAGCGCTGGGGAGCGCTGACCGGTAGTGATAAAGTTCAGCGCCACGGTGTATTTCGTTATCCAGACTGGTTTGTGCTTGAACCGGGAGAATCCTTTATAGAGCACACAATCTTGCCGCTTGAAGTAGATGGTGCTCAAGGCGCAGTTTGGGTGGTCAATATTGATGCCCGTATTCGCTGTGTCGGCGCCATGCAAGGCGAAAAAAGCTTGCCGGTCCATGAAATAGAATATACAGCAGCTCGTTTTTTAGTGCTGCCACCCGGATGGCAGCAGTTTTCGGATGTGCCGCTTGAGTCTTTAAGGCGTGTCCTAGAGCTTAATAGCCAGCAAGCTGATTTGCATATTATGGTGTGCTGCGCGCTGCTTAAGTCTGAACAGCGTAATGAAGCCGTCTATCTGCTTATAGAGAAGCTGCGCACTGGGAATGATCCGCATCGTGCTTTGAGTGTTACTCAGGCATTAAGCTGGCTGACTGGCCGAGACCTCGGAAGTTTGCCGCATGTTTGGCTCGAATGGGCAGAGCAGTTCAATCTATAATAAGGCAACATGAAACTGCAGAACCTAGTGCAACGCTTTACCAGTGATATTATTGGTGAAGAGCAATTTGAGAAAATGCTTGTTAAGTCGGCCGCAGACAACAAGCCGTTACGGATTAAGTTTGGCATTGACCCTACTTTTACAGATGTGCATTTTGGCCATGCTGTGCCCATAAGGTTATTACGGGCTTTTCAAGAGCACGGGCACCTACCAGTATTAATTATTGGTGACGGCACCGCGCGCCTTGGCGACCCTACTGGGCGTAACGAACAACGCCCGCCACTTACCGAAGAAGATGTGTTGCGCAATTCTGCGACTTATCTCGAGCAGATAGGTACGATTCTTGATCTCGACCCAGCGAAATGCGAAGTCCGCCATAATAGTGAATGGTTTGGTAGCATGAACTTCTTTGATGCACTAAAGCTTGCTTCTCAGAGTACTGCAGCGCGCTTGTTGGAGCGCGATGATTTTAAAAAGCGTATGCAACAGAATCAGGCAGTGCATTTACACGAAATGATGTACCCGCTGATGCAAGGCTACGATTCGGTAATGGTTGAGGCTGATGTCGAATTAGGTGGCAACGACCAATTGTTCAATTTGCATATGGGGCGCCAGATGCAAGAGCGTGCAGGGGAGCGTCCGCAAATTTGTATGACTACGCCGTTGTTGTTGGGCACCGATGGTCGCAAGATGTCAAAGACTTATGGCAATCATGTTGCCCTAAACGCTGAGGCCAATGACATGTATGGCAAGATAATGAGTTTGTCAGATGATGGCATGGCGTCCTGGTTTCAATTGGCTACCAATCTTGAGCCAGATGAAATAGAAGCCGCTTTAAGTGGACACCCACGTGAAGCAAAAGGTTTGTTGGCTGCAAATATTACGGCCCAAATCCATGGTGATGACGGGGCAGTCGAAGCGGCAGAGGCTTTCGTGCTGCGCTTTGCTAAGAATGAATTGCCAGATGAAATAGACGTATGCGTCGTCGCTGAAAAATCAATGCCGTTGGCTTCTTTGTTGAAAGAATCCGGATTGGTGTCTTCAACTTCTGAAGCACGCCGTATGCTTAAAGGCGGTGGCGTTAAGATGAATTCCGAAACGCAATCCGATGCTAACTTGTTAGTCGAGCTAAGCTCAGAACAAGATGTGTTGTTGCAAATTGGCAAACGGCGGTTGGTAAACGTGCGTTGCAGTTAATCAGAAATACCAGGTAAGTTGCCAAGCCTAATGGCCATGATATCGAAATCGGCCTCTTCTTCGGTGCTCGACGAACCATAGCCTAGTTGGCTCAAGATATGATTTTCCTCTGCACTTAAGGAGCTGATCTTGCATGCGTCCAAAGACGAATGCTTTACAGAACTTAAGTATTCATTGCGTTGACTAAAAGCTTGTGCATACTGCTTGAGTGCCAACTTATAGAGTGGATTTGTGGCCAACAATGGCGTATGTTCTGCTGGGTCTGCTTGTCGGTCAAATACTAAATACGGAGTATTGGTTGCGCGTTGTAGCAAAGGGATCGCATTGATGTACTGATCGGTGCTGTTCTTCTGGTCGTAGCGAAAGCTACGTAGAACGCTAAACTGCGCATTGCGCCAACCATCACTGATGTTTAATTGATGCGATCGGCGATGTCCGCCTGAAAAAATGTTTTGAAAAGCACTACGTACAATAGTTTCACCATTAAGATCACCGCTTAAGCTCTCGCCCTCGGCATTTGCTAAAGACGCATTGCTTGCAATATCAAGAAGGGTTGGTGCGACATCGTAGATACGGCTGATATTGCTGACGCGTGAACCAGCGCGTGCCATATTGGGCGCGCGTAGCACCATCGGAATGCGCACTTGCTCGGCAAATAGCGTCGAGCGGTGGCCAATGCTATTGTGCTCAAAGAATTCGTCTCCATGATCAGCAACGATCATAATGACTGTTGTCTCCCATAGGCCTTTCGCTTTTAATTGCGCAATGAGCGCTCCGATATGATGATCTACCCAGTTTATTTCTGCATCGTAAAATGCAATGACGTGATTTAAATCACGCTCAGAAATTTTGCGTTCATAGGGTGGACGCGTGTCCATTACGCGCGGATCAAAATACCAATTAACGCTATCAAAGTCTCCGCTGTAACTAGGGTCAAACTTTTTCGCTAGCTCTGGATTGATACTCGCTGGCAAGTGATCGTAGTGTGCGTCAAAGTAATGGACGAACAAGAAGAACGGGTCGTCATCGGCCTCTTCGATAAAATCACTAGCTAACTTGTTTATCTTCGGAGAAGTGATATCCCAATGCGACATGCGGTCGCGCATTTGACTGATCATTTGCGGATCCATTGGGTCGCGGCCAGCTGCCTTGAGCTTGGCATTTTCGTCGATGACCATGTCAAGAAACTCATCGTTATTAATCATGCCCGAGCGGTAATCGTCAAAGCCGGCGTCAAAACCGTATTTGTCACCGAGGTACGGCCCCGAATAATATCCAGCAGTCGAGTAACCTTCTGCAGAAAATGCTTGCGCTAAAGTTTGGTGTAAAGGATCAATCTGAAAGCGGTCGGTTTGCACACCATGCGCAACATCAGAGCGCCCGGTCATTAAGGCTGCATGTGCAGGTAAAGTCCAGGATGAGGTACTAAAGGCGTCGTCAAATACCACACCCTCTTGGGCCAAAGCATCGATATGTGGGCTAACAGCTACTTCCGGGGCATAACGAGGACGGTGTCCGTAAATGCCAAGGTGGTCACGCCGCACTGAATCAATACTTATTAAAACTACGTTCAGTTGAGGCTCGTTACTTTTCGATTCTTGCTGGTGGCTACAGCCCATTAGGCAGTAGCTGGACATCGCGACTAAGAGTAATAATGTTTTCATGCTAGCGTTGTGGCAGAATTGTAAAGCCAAGCTCGATGGTTGGCTGCAGTGGGTAATCAGTCTCGATGCTTAAGGTGCCATTTTCACCTTGGGGTGATGGAGTGCCAATGTAACTTAAACTGTAAAACGCCACCTCGTCAGTCGATTTTTCACTGTAAAGTAATTCGAAACCTTGCGCAGCGAAGCTATCGGCAGCAAGTCGCGGCGCCTTTTCGCCGTCGGCGGTTTGCCTGATTGCAAACTGCTGCACAGTCTTGCCACGCGAGGGATCGAACAATAAACGCTGTGGTTGAGCGTAAATGTCAGAGCGAACATTTCCTTGCACATTTATTTTTACCGGTGGCGCGTCTGGTAAATTCGTGTGAAAAACAAAAGACTCTTTGAAGGGCCCTTCTGGCAACTCTAGAGGTGCCGTAAAAATAACTTCATAAGCCGACCGCATGTGTCCCTCAAGCACTACCGCATTGCTCTGCACGTGCCAACCATTGTATTCGCCGCTGATGTCGAGTATAAACTCATTAGCGTCATGTGCCGCAACAACAGCTCTGCCGGTTGCCTGCTCTCGGATGCCAATGTTGCCCACTTCTACAGCCCAGGGTGAAACGACAAATGGAGTGTAAATATCAGCTGCCCATTCGAGAACCATGCCGGATGAATTGGCAATGACTACAGGAATCGAGCCTATCTTTCGTGAGACTGGTTTGCGGTAGCGTGCAGTATCGAGTGTGAAAATGATCTCAGCCGTTTCTTTAGGTTGCAATACCAAATTCATTGGTTCGCCGCGCAGCACCTGTAAGCTGTCGTTGCGTTGCGGTAAGCGTAGTTTTGCAGAAACACACTGACATGAAAATGGGCCGATACGCTTAATGACTACGTCAGTGTCGCTGTCGTTAGTAAGCACCCACGTTCCGGTGGCCTTTTGACCATATTGTATCGTGTCAAATTGCAGCCGGCTAGGAGATGCGCTAAGTGGCGAGTTCGCTGGACCGTAAGCTGTGTTGGTCTCTTGACAACTGCCCAAAAACAGTGTCATGCAGAAGAACACAAAGGATGGTATTGGGATAACACGCATGAGACACTATCCTATCATCACCATGAATGATTACCCATACCCTTTAACAGCTAGCCAAGACCCACAAGTTTACGATTGCTTAATTAACGAGTGGCAACGGCAAGAGAATGGCATTGAATTAATCGCCAGTGAGAACCAAACTTCACAGGCGGTTCTTGAGGCACTGGGTTCTACTTTGACGAATAAGTATGCCGAGGGCTACCCTAATCGTCGCTATTATGGCGGCTGCGAGCATGTAGATGTCGTCGAAGATTTAGCTAAAGACCGTCTTAAAGAATTGTTCTCGGCGTATGGGGCGAATGTGCAATGCTCTAGTGGTTCACAGGCAAACCAAGCTGCTATGTTGGCGTTATTGAACCCAGGCGATACTGTGCTGGCAATGGACTTGAATCATGGAGGGCATCTAACGCATGGTCATCCAAAAAATGCATCGGGGGTTTTCTATGATTTTCATCATTATGGCGTGTCGCAAGATGACGAAAGAATTGATTATGATGCACTGGCAAAGCAGGTGCTTGAACTGCGTCCACAAATGCTATTGGCCGGAGCTTCGGCTTATTCACGCACTATAGATTTTGCGCGTTTAGCTGAAATAGCGAAATCGGTTGATGCGAAATTCATGGTGGACATGGCGCACATTGCTGGTTTGGTTGCTGCTGGTTTGCATCCATCACCCGTTCCGTATGCCGATGTGTGCACAATGACCACTCACAAAACTTTGCGTGGCCCACGTGGTGGAGCAATAGTCGCTACGAAAGAATGGATTAAACAAATAAATTCCGCAGTGTTTCCAGGCATTCAAGGCGGGCCTCTAATGCATTCCGTAGCCGGTAAAGCGATTGCCTTTGGCGAGGCTTTGCGTCCAGAATTTAAGCAGTATCAGCAACAGGTTATTGACAATGCTACGACTCTTGCCAACGATTTGTCAAGTTACGGACATCGCTTAGTTTCTGGTGGTACCGACAATCATTTAATGATGGTCGACTTACGTGGGCCTAAAGGCCCCGGCATCACTGGTGCCGCTGCAGAAGATGCATTGCATGCAGCAGGCATTACTGTAAATAAAAACTTGATTCCGTTTGATCCTGAAAAGCCAATGCTAACTTCTGGTATTCGCATAGGAACCCCGGCTGTAACCACGCGCGGATTCAAAGAAGAAGAGATGCAACGTGTAGCTCAATTCGTTGACCGTGTCTTGCGTAATGCAGAAGACGCGAATCTCCTTGCAGAAATTCGCGCCGAAGTTTTTGAAATGTGTCAAGATTTCAAAATATACAGTTTTTAGCTAACTAGATTTTAGCTTGCAACTTTGCATCTTTGTCGAGTACGCGATCATGTTGCGTCACGACAAAGTCGTCTAGCTGTTTAGCGATTGCACTATCGCTGACCGACAAAATGCGCAGTGCTGTTAGAGCTGCATTTACTGGGCCACCACGTCCGACGCCGACGGTAGCGACAGGCACGCCGCCTGGCATCTGTACAGTTGCCAATAGTGCGTCTAGGCCACCAAGTGGCGGGTTGTCTAATGGAATGCCAATTACTGGCAAAGTAGTATGTGCGGCAATGACTCCGGCAAGGTGTGCAGCTCCTCCAGCTGCACAGATAATCGTTTGGATTCCATTTGCGCGGGCTGTCGATGCAAAGTTACAAGCTTCAACAGGAGTGCGATGGGCACTTAGTACACGCACAATAGGGATAATGCCAAAATCTTTGAGTGTGGCAATACATGGTTCGAGTCGTGGGAAGTCTGAATCAGACCCCATGAGAATGGCAATTCGTGAAGTGGACATGTTTAGGACTGCAATGCGCAGCGGAGTAAATCTTGGAAATCGCAGCCGTCACCAAGCTCTTCAAGAGCTCGTGTGGCACTGCTGTTAGCTAATGCTTGGCTGAAGCCAAGTTCGGTAAGCACCCGCGTCAAATCATTTAAGTGGGCGCCGTGAGTGGCAGTGGCGCTATTAACATCGCTGCCTTGTAAGTCATTAAGATGATCGCGCAATTCAACGATTAAACGCTCGGCTGTTTTCTTGCCGACACCTTTCATCTTTACTAAAGCTTTGATGTCACTATCAAGTATTGCGCGCATCATCGCATCGGGCGGCAACGAACTAAGTAGGTTGATTGCAGTGGTCGGGCCAATGCCATTCACCTGAATCAATCGTAAAAACAAAGTGCGCTCGGTTTCGTTTTCGAAGCCGAACAGCATTTGCGAAGTTTCACTTACTGCCAAATGGCAAAGCAATAACAGCGCTTTCTGATCGGTGTGCGACTGTTGGCAATATTCAAGGCATCGCGAAGACGCTAATAGTTTATAGCCAACGCCGTTTGCCTCTATAACAACATAGCCACGTCCAACTGAATGAACGTGGCCATTGATGAAATCAAACACTATCTAACCGAGGAAGGCCTCTTCGCCGCGACCAGAGCGTAGGCGTAGATTGTAGTCTTTGAGTTTTAGCTGCAACTCGTTAAGAGATGTAATGCCGAAGTTAGGCATGCCAAGCAAGTCTTCTTCGGAATACAGTAGGGCGTCGCCAATGCGCTGAAGATTCAGGCGCTCGACTAAAGCACGGTGGCAGCGAACAGATAGATTCAGTGTTGAAATCTGCAGTTCGAGAGCCTCTTTCTGCTCGTCGCTGAGTGGTCCCATCCACTTGAGCTCTTCTTCGAGGTTGATTGAACGTGCGGCGTCAAAATCATCTGGCACCATAAAGCTACCATCGTCGCGGCGCATGCCTAAACGTAAACCTTTCTGAACTAACAAACGTTTGATTTCGCTCAGCGAAGTTTCGCCGAAGTTTTTCCATTCGAGCATATCAGCCTCAGTGTATGAGACCAATTCTTCGAGTGAGTTGATGCCCATGTTTGTCAGGCAATTACGCGCGCGTACTGAAAGCTCAAAGTCAGTGATTGGAGTGCGTAACACTTTCATCATTTGATCTTCTTTTAGCTCGGCATTTTCATCGTAGAACATGTTCAAAGAATCATGCGCATCGGCGAAATACATTTTGGCTAAGCGATTAGCAGGATCACGACGCTGCACTGCACTGAAGCAGCCGCAAGCACGTTCGTAATCGTTGTTGTCGTCGTAGATCAATCCGAGGTTGATTAATGCCGAAGCAGGAATCGGTAGGTGCTCGTTGAACGCCTCGTAATGCCTAATTGCCGTGCGATCGTCGCCATGTAGGTCGGCGCGGAAGGCTAAACGGAAACGTGCATTTATGTGTCGCTCATTAATCTCTAAAGCTTGTTCATAAAGAGTGCAAGCCTCTTCGTATTCACGCTCGAGTTCTTTTTTGCGACCTGCAAAGTAGAGCTGGTCGGCGCCACTTAGCTTTGCTTTACCGTAGGCTTTCTCGAAACCGTCGTTGTTGCGTGAACACAATAGCGATTGCAGGCTTAAAGCATTCAATGCTCTGTCGCTGCTCGCGTACTTGTCTCCCAGAACTTCGGCTGCTGGATCGCGCTGATCTAGTTCAAGGTATGAGGACCCAAGGATGAAGATTGCTAGTAAATCATCAGCATCTAATTGTTTAGCAGATGCTAAGGCGTTGGTGTAATCGCCGGTCATCCATGATGTAATTGCCGAAACATTGTGCTCGTTAGATTCGCGCGCTTGGCGTGCTTTCTCTTCGAGTTTATCTATGACTTCGGTGCTATTAAGTAGCGTTGCGCGACTAGACAGAAGTGCGCTAGGAGAGGTAGGCAAGGCGTTGAAAAATTCTTCGACTTGAGAGGTGTTTGCTGTTTGTGCTTCCACGATTAAGATGTGTGAATGGGGGATTGATTAATTGGGGCGGATATTCTACAAATACCTATACACTTTAGTCAAACGTAGCGTCGATGGATTCATTTAAAATAATAGGTGGCCAACCCCTAAATGGCACAGTAGAGATCTCAGGCTCTAAAAATGCCTGTTTACCCATGCTCGCAGCGACGCTCCTTCTAGACGGACCGGCTACGTTTAGTAACGTTCCACAGCTGCGCGATGTAGACACTATCTCGCTGCTGCTTAAAGAGTTAGGCCTTAATGCTGTCCAGAGCGGCAACCAATTAAGCTTCGAAGTGACCGACTTAAGTCGAGTAGATGCACCATATGACATCGTGCGGCGGATGCGCGCCTCTATTTGCGTACTCGGCCCATTGCTAGCTCGCCGTGGCGCAGCTGTGGTGTCCTTGCCAGGTGGCTGTGTTTTCGGTGATCGCCCCATAGACTTGCATTTGATGGGGCTGCGCGCTCTCGGAGCAGAAATAATAATGTCCCATGGCTCGTTAGTCGCTACCGTCCAAGAGCAGGGGCTCCAAGGAGCTGATATCGATTTAGGCTCAGAATTTGGATCTACAGTACTTGGTACCATGAATGTGATGATGGCTGCATGTTTGGCAGGCGGGCAGACAAAAATAAGGAATGCTGCTCGCGAACCAGAGGTTATAGAATTAATAGCCTTCTTGAATAAATGCGGCGCGAAAATTAGCGGCGGCGGCACCTCCGAGTTAATCATAGATGGTGTCGAAACATTAAACGCGGTTGACTACTGCATTCCTCCAGACAGAATTGAAGCGGCTACTTTACTCATCGCCGCTGCAATCACCGGCGGTGATGTTACTGTGGCCAATTGTCAGCCACAACATTTAACAGCGGTGTCCACCGCTCTTGAGAAATGCGGATTTCCCATCGAATCGACCGACGATACCATTCGCCTAAATGCGACTGAAGTAGAGGCTGTTGCGTGTTCTATAGAAACATCTCCATACCCAGGATTCCCTACAGATGTGCAAGCTCAATGGATGGCTTTATGTACCCAGATCAACGGTGAATCGTTGATTAAAGACAATATATATCCAGAGAGGTTTATGCATGTATCAGAGCTGCAACGTCTCGGAGCAGATTTGCAGCGCAATGCAAATGAAGTATTAGTCTCTGGCCCCAACAAACTATCCGGAGCAGAAGTCATGGCTTCCGATTTGCGCGCTTCTGCGGCATTAGTGTTGGCAGCATTGGTTGCGAGTGGTGAAACCATCATTCGTCGTGTGTATCATTTAGATCGTGGCTACCAGAAATTAGAAGAGAAACTCACAGCCCTCGGAGCTAATGTGCAGCGTGTAGTAGACGAAACGAGTCCGTAACGCTAGAATGAAAGGCCAAAACGCCAAAAGATGTTAGACAATTTAAGCAAATCATTTCAAGATGTACTCAGTAAGTTTCGCCAAACAGGCAAACTTACAGAAGCAGATATTAAAGAGGGCACTCGCGAAGTACGGCGTGCCTTACTCGAAGCAGACGTCCACTTTAAAGTTGCAAAAGATTTTGCAAAGAAAGTCGGTGACGATCTCTTAGAGCAGTCGCAACTCAAAGGTGTAAGCGGAGGCCAGCAAGTTGTTGCAGCTTTCCATAAGCAGCTGACCGAGTTGATGTCGCACGAGCTGCCGGGCTTGCCTAAAAACCCCGGCCACCCAATGGTGTTATTGCTGGCTGGTTTACAGGGTGCCGGTAAAACGACTACTGCTGCAAAATTAGCTTTGCATATGCGCAAGACGCAAAACCGCAAAATCCTAATGGCGGCTTGTGACTTGCAGCGACCTGGCGCCATTGAGCAGTTGCAAACTTTGGGTAAGCAACTTGAGATTGATGTCTACGCCGAAGATGCACAAAGCTCTACGCCAGAGCAAGTAGCAAAGAACGCGTTGAAAAAAGCCAAGCAAGATGGCTACGACGCATTGATCATTGACTCTGCCGGACGCTTGCACGTTGATGACGAGTTGATGGGTGAGATCAAACGTGTCTCTGAAAGTGTGAAGCCAGATGGCACCTACTTAGTACTCGACTCAATGACTGGCCAAGATGCTGTCGAGTCGGCGCAAACTTTCGCCAACACCCTCGATTTATACGGCCTAATCCTTACCAAGATAGATGGCGATACTCGCGGTGGCGCGGCGCTATCCGTTACGCAGATAACCGGCAAGCCAATATGCTTCCTTGGCACTGGCGAGAAGCCGTCCGAATTCGAGAACTTTGACGCTGAGCGAGTAGCCGGACGCATCTTAGACATGGGCGACATTGTGGGCCTAGTTGAATCCGCTCAAGGCGCGTTCGACGAAAAAGAGGCTGAAGCCGACTATTCGCGCATGATGGAGGGTAAATTTACCATGCAAGACCTTCTAGACCAGTTCAAAATGATGAAAAAAATGGGTTCTATGAAGAAGTTGTTGGGCATGATGCCCGGAATGGGTAAAATGTCCGGCCTGCTTGACCAAGTCGACGATTCTCAATTCAATAGAATGGAAGCAATCATTTTGTCGATGACCCCAAGCGAGCGTCTCCATCCCGAGACGATTGATGGCAAACGTCGTCGTCGTATTGCCACCGGTTCAGGTGTGCAAGTTTCCGACGTAAACCGTCTCTACAAATCCTACCAGCAGATGAAGAAGCAGATGCAAATGATGAAAAAGATGATGGGTGGCGGCAAGTCTAAAAAACGCTTGCTAAAACAATTATCTTCATCGGGCAAAATGCCGAACATGCCTGGTTACAACAATTAACTCATAACATAATCAGCCTCAATGGCAGTAGTCCTACGTCTAAAGCGTTTCGGTCGCAAGAATCGACCAACATACCGTATCTGTGCAATGGATCGTCGCACCCGTCGCGATGGTCGTGCAATTGAAGAATTGGGTCATTACGATCCAAATGTCGCTAACGCAGATGGTGATGCGCCTTCATACCAGTTAAATGAAGAGCGTGCAAAGTATTGGCTATCTCAGGGTGCACAAGTATCGGAAACCGTAGCTTCTTTTTTGAAGTCAAGCGGTGTCGATATTGAAGCAGCACGCAAGGGATAAACTCTTAACTTTTACACCCTTTAACTTGACTGAAGCATGGCGAAAATTACATCCGAAGATATCAAGCAGTTTCTACATCGCGTAGAGTCTCGTACATTCCATGTGCCAGCCAGCGACGAAGACTTGAGCGCTTTGCGACGTTTGCTTTCTTTTGTTATTCAAGAAGATGGTACATTCGCCACGGCTAATAAGTGCATGAATGCGCTGAACGATCAATTTATTAGCCTAAATGAACCAAGAGTCGCACGCCTATATGAGGTTCAAGACGTTCTTGAGTCTCAAAAGGTCGGTAATGCCGAGCATAAGGCTTTACTGATTCAAGAGTATTTGCGCCGGGTGTTTGGCATGCAGAACCATCTAGATTTAGATTGGCTGTTTGACTCTTCATCAGAGCGCCGTCAAACATTGCTTGATGCTATTGGTTGCGTGCCAACGCACGCCTCATATGCTCTCGATATCGATTCAATCGACGAAGAAGACGAAGATTATGAGGGCTTGCCTATTTCGCCATCTGTTAAGCGTTTCTTCGCACGAGTAGGTTGGCTGTCTGCCAATCCTAAAGAGTCTGATGTGCGCGCATTATTGACACCAATCATTTGTGGTAAAGACCTTTACCCATTATTTATAACTTTGTCTGTGGTAGCTGATATGTTGCCTGTTTCGAAGCCAAAGAAGTGTGCGAAAGCAGAAGCCTTCGCCACAATTTATAAAAAGCGCAACAGCTTAGGTGATGACGAGCTTGTCGATTTACTCGAGTCCATCGGGTTTACCTACACTCCAATGAACAAGGGCTTCGGCGACAAGAAGAAAGCCGCTAAGAAGAAGGCCGTGAAAAAAACTGTAGCAAAGAAGGCGGTTAAGAAAGCTACTAAAAAGAAAGCGACCAAGAAGAAGGCTACCAAGAAGAAGGTCGTTAAGAAAAAGACCGTGAAGAAGAAGGCCGCTAAAAAGTAAGCGTGTGCCTGCTCCATGCAATTTGATTCTTGCCAGTTCTTCGCCGCGCCGGCAAGCTCTGCTGAAAGAATTAGGGTTGCCCTTTGAAATATGCGCTGCAGACTCCGATGGCCCGGTTGTTTCTAGTCTTCCCGGCGAGCGGGTGGCTGGGCACGCATTGTTTAAAGCGCAGCAAATAGCTGCCCAAAACCCAGGTTGCTGGGTGCTGTCAGGAGACACCTTAGTCTATGGCGCATCCGAATTTTTTGAGAAACCGCGAGACAAATCCCAAGCGCGGCGCATGCTACAACGCCTTGAAGTGATAGGTGAACACCGGGTTTATACGGCTTGCTGCTTGATTAGCCCAGCTTCAGAGGTGTTTCAGCATGTTGATTCGGCAAAGGTAGCTTTTCAGGCGATACCGGCAGGCGATCTTGAAACCTATTTAAATGGCGATGAATGGCGCGATAAGGCCGGCTCTTATGCCATTCAGGGCTGGGCTGCGCAGTACGCTAGCTGTGCAGCAGAAGATTTCGAGACTATAGTCGGGATGTCAAAAGTCACAGTAAAAAAGTTGTTTGTCGAGTCGGGCTTTCAATATCCAGTAGAATAGGTTAAAATGTCCGACCCTTTGGCTTAGAAGGTAGCAATAATGAAACAAGGAATCCACCCTGAATACCAAGACTGCAACGTAAAGTGCGGTTGTGGTAACCAATTTAAAACACGCGGAACAAAGTCAGACATCAACGTCGAGATCTGTTCAGCATGTCACCCATTCTATACAGGTAAGCAGAAGTTCGTCGACAGCGCTGGTCGCGTCGATCGTTTCCAGAAGCGCTACGGCGGCACTAAGAAGTAAGCGTTTAGCTTACTCGCCACCTAATGAGTTTAGTAGATGTACTGCGCGGACGCGTCGATGAAGTAGACGCGCGCCGACAAGAACTAGAAAACAAGCTATCCGAGCCTAGTGCTGCGGCTCAGCCTGATTTTCAAGCGTGCCTGCGCGAGCTTGGCTCTTTGCATAAAGTGTTAGGCCCATGGCGTGAGTACACGTCTCTTGATGAACAAATTACTGAGGCTAAAGAATTCATTCATGGCAATGATGCTGAGATGAAAGAATTAGCCGAACTCGAGCTGCCCGAACTCGAAGAACGTTTTGCTGAAGTCGAGAAAGAAATTCTTGATCGAGTACTCGAAGACGACCCTGATGCTGATAAACCGGCATTGGTCGAAATTCGTGCCGGAGCCGGTGGCGATGAAGCCGCTTTGTTCGCTGCTGACATGGCAAAAATATATCAGCGCTTTGCTGTGATTAAAGGTTGGACGGTTGAGCTAATGGACGAGTCGCGTTCAGAGGCTGGTGGCTTTAAAGAGGCTGTGTTTAAGATAACCGGTGAAGATGCTTTTCGTTTGCTGCGTTACGAATCAGGTGGGCACCGCGTACAGCGCGTGCCAGCAACTGAAACTCAGGGGCGTATTCACACTTCAGCTGTAACGGTTGCGGTAATGCCTGAAGTCGAAGAACTCGACTTCCAGCTTGATGAAGAAGAGCTCGAAATCACAGCGATGCGTTCTTCCGGCCCAGGCGGGCAGCACGTTAATAAAACATCTTCTGCAATTCGGGTCATCCACCTGCCTACAGGTTTGCAAGTGAAGTGCCAAGAAGACTCTTCTCAATTACG
>JBLINB010000036.1:0-16006 GCA_047638975.1 Myxococcota bacterium | reverse complement strand
CTTAATTCTTCGCTGAGTTCAGCAGAAGCAGGGGCTTGGTTCGAGGAGCGATTACGATGTAGGTCGTTATTATTTGCTCCTGAGAATAAGCGTTGGAACCAGCCCATGTGCGTATTATCAAACTTTCTATTCACATGCGCAAGGGCTAAACGTAAAGTAAGTTAAATGTTTCTGCTTCTTCTATCCACGGTCTTCATGCAACACCCCGCTAACCATCTCGAAAACGAGACTTCTCCCTATCTTCTGCAGCACGTTCACAACCCCGTAAACTGGTATCCATGGGGAGATGAGGCTATTGAGCGCGCTAAGGCCGAAAACAAGGTCATCTTCTTGAGCATCGGCTATTCGGCCTGTCACTGGTGCCACGTGATGGAGAGAGAGTCCTTCGAAGACGAGAAAACTGCCGCTTATATGAACAAACACTTCATTTGCATTAAAGTCGATCGCGAAGAGCGTCCAGATCTTGATGACCTGTATATGGCTGCCGTCCAACGCATGACTGGCTCGGGTGGATGGCCGATGTCAGTGTGGCTAACCCCCGACTTAAAGCCTTTCTATGGGGGCACTTACTTCCCTCCGGTTCAAAAATACGGGCGCCCTAGCTTTATGATGGTCTTAGAAAACCTAGCTACGGCCTGGGAAACGCAGCGCGACGAGGTCATTAGCTCTGCCGAATCGCTTAATGCACAGCTAGCGACAAACTTTCCAGAACTTGACAGCGAACAATCACTGCCAGCCGCCGCCGACATCGCCAACATGCAAGTGGCTTGGGTAAATAGCTACTGGGAAGCCTTTGACAAAGAAGAAGGTGGGTTCGGTCCAGCTCCAAAATTTCCGCATGCGACCGACCTGCGCTTTTTGCTGAAAATAGCGGCCACTCATATTGACGCGCAAACGGCCAACCGCGCCCGTGAAATGTGCCTGCTAACTTTACAAAAAATGGCTAGTGCGGGCATGTACGATCAACTCGCCGGCGGATTTGCGCGCTACTCGGTAGACGCAAAGTGGGTCATCCCCCACTTCGAGAAAATGCTCTACGATCAGGGGGCGTTGATACCCGCTTATCTGCTGGCCTATCGCCTCAGCGCGGATAACCAGTTCTCTGCTGTTGCAGCCGACAGCTGCGACTACCTATTACGCGAAATGCAAAGCCCCGAAGGCGGTTTTTATAGTTCCACCGATGCCGATTCCGAGGGCGAAGAGGGCAAGTACTTTGTATGGACGGCTGCCGAAGTCCGCGAAGTGGTTGGCGATGATCTCGCTGATTTGGCCATCGAGTTCTATGGTTTAGATAGTGCTGCTAATTTTGAGCACGGCAAATCGGTGCTCACCAACTACAGCGACGGCGACTACGATCAGGCGCAGCTAGGCGTGATACGTGAAAAACTACTCGCCGCGCGCCAGCTACGTATCGCTCCAGCTTTGGACGACAAAATAATCACCGGCTGGAATGGCCTAGCAATTCACGCCTTGGCCGAAGCAAGTTGGGTATTGCGCCAGCCGCACTATCTAGAAGCGGCCGAACGCGCGGCTGATTTCGTCCTCGAGAAAATGGTCGATGCTGATGGACATTTATTGCGGGCCTATCGCGCTGGACGGGCGCAACATTCGGCGGTACTCGAAGATTATGCCTATATGACACGCGCGTTATTATCGATTTTTCAGGCAAACGGTGATGTCGCGCGGCTAGAGCAAGCGCAAACTTTGGCAGATCTCATGATCGAGCTGTTCTGGGATCCCACTTCCGGCATTTTCTATGATAGTGACGGCCTACAGGCGAATTTGATTCATCGCCGCCAAACCCCGGCGGATGGAGCAATCCCTGCAGCAAATGCTGTGGCGATTGAAGCGCTGCTAAAGTTGAGCGCCTTCACCGATATAGAAAGTTACCGCAAAATCGCCTCAAATGGCATGCTGGCGGTGCTTCCTTATGCCAAACGCGGTACACGCTCATTTAGTGGTACCCTTATCTCGCTGCCCTACCTTGCCGAATTGCCGGCGGTTGCGGTAGTGATTGGCGGTGGAACGACACAATCCCTTGGTGCTTGGCGCGGCGAACTTAAGGCTAAGCAGTACTTTAATGTACTGCCTGTCTTCAGCAGCAGCGCACAGGACGACTCCCAGCTAGCGATTTTCACCGGCCGGACGGCGTCCAAAGGGGTGACTACTATGTACTTATGCCGTGGCAGTCATTGCGAAGCGCCTAGAACCTTGGCTTTGCCTGAATAATGAAATAGCGCAAATGTAGAATATGTGGCATGACTGATGTCAACACTACCGTAAGTCGCAGCGAAGTAGCCGAGCTATATCGCCGTCCTCTACTTGATTTGGTTTTTGAGGCCGCGCGTATTCATCGTGCCAATCACGACCCGCGCTTGGTGCAGTGCTCGACTTTGTTGTCGATCAAAACTGGCGCCTGCCCAGAAGACTGTTCTTACTGTTCGCAGTCGGCGCACAACAATTCCGATCTCGAGAACGAAAAACTCATCGAGCTAGACACCGTTGTCGCGGCCGCAATCGCTGCCAAGGATGGCGGCGCTGATCGCTTTTGCATGGGCGCCGCGTGGCGCCAAGTGAAAGACAATGCCGACTTCGAGCGCGTGCTTGAAATGGTGCGTCAAGTGAAGTCTCTCGACTTAGAAACTTGTGCGACACTTGGCATGCTAACTAAAGAGCAGGCTGAGCGCTTGCGCGATGCTGGCCTAGATTATTACAACCATAATCTCGACACCTCTCCGGAATACTATCCTGAAGTTATTACTTCACGCACCTACGACGATCGCTTAGAAACTTTAGCTGTTGTGCGTAACTCTGGCATGAAAGTTTGTTGCGGCGGCATTTTAGGAATGGGCGAAAGCGAAGACGATCGCATAGGATTAATTCAGCAGTTAGCGATGCAAAATCCTCCGCCTGAATCCGTGCCGATTAATACTTTGATTCCAGTTGCAGGTACGCCATTGGCTGACGCTCCGTTACTCCCTTGGGATCAACTAGTGCGCGCCGTTGCTGTGTGCCGAATCTTGATGCCAAAATCAATGGTGCGTTTATCTGCCGGCCGATCTGGCATGACCGAAGAAGGGCAAGCGATGTGTTTCTTAGCAGGGGCAAATTCAATCTTCCTCGGAGACCAACTCCTTACTGCACCAAACCGTAGTAAAAATTCAGACGTCGTATTGTTTGACATGCTTGGTCTTGAAGGAATCAACGAAGTCGAAGTTGCCGACGCTATCGAAGTGTGAGTGACGACTTCCGTAGCGAACTAAATAAGATTGCTAACCGTTGGCGCGATGCCGGGTTAGAGCGTAAATTAAGTTTGCCGAGCGGCATAGACTTTTCATCGAATGATTACTTGGGCTTATCACGCCATCCAAGTGTCGTCAAAGCCTCCATGGCTGCCACTGAAGAATTCGGAGCGGGTGTGCCTAGTGCACGATTGTTGCGCGGCAATTACCCCGTGCATCGTCAAGCAGAGCTGACCGCTGCGCAATACATCGGTACCGAAGACGCTTTGTTGCTACCAAGTGGTTGGCAAGCAAACATGGCGATTTTAACAACGCTTGCAACTCAAGACGATGTGTTGATTTGCGATGCCTTAATTCACGCTTCATTAATTGACGGTGCGCGTTTAAGCAAAGCCAGTGTAAAGATTTTCAAGCATAACGATTTAGATGCGCTCGCGACATGCTTGCGTAATTCATCGGGCATGCGTCAACGTTTTGTCGTCATCGAAGATGTCTATTCCATGGACGGCGACCGCGCACCTCTACCTGACATTATTGCATTGTGCGAAGAGTACGATGCCTATGTGATTTTAGATTTGGCACACTCTGTTGGTCTGTATCCAGCGCGCCATTATCAATCAGCACGCGTCATCACGCGCATGATTACTGGTGGCAAAGCATTGGGCGCAAGTGGCGGGCTCATTTGCGCAAGTGCAGAAGTGATTACGCATTTAGTCAATCATGCGCGTGCCTTTATCTTTACTACCGCAGTACCACCGGCAACTTGTGCTGCATTGCAACGCTCCATGCAACTGTTGCGTGAGCAGCCTGAATTGCCAAATGCCGCACATCGCAACGCGCGTTTGTTACGTGATGCACTCGCCGCTAAAGGATATATATGTGGCGGAGAATCTCCGATTGTGCCTTTAGTGATTGGCGGTGCGCAGCAAACTTTAGATGCTGCCGAGAAAATACAGCAACTCGGATTCGATGTGCGCGCAGTGCGTCCGCCTACTGTAGCAAACGGAACCAGTCGCCTAAGAATTGTGGTCCACGCCGATCATAGCGACGAGCAGATTAACGGATTGGCTGAAGCGATTTCTAGCTGCGTAGTCATCGAAAAAAATGAGGCGCCCGTCCTGCAGCAAGCTTGTGACCTTTTAGTGGTCGGCACCGATACCGATGTTGGCAAGACTGTGATTGCGTCGTTGCTAATGCGCGCGGCTGTACGTTACGGTTATGACGCTAAGTATCTCAAGCCAGTGCAAACCGGAAAAGATAGTGACACGCATGCCGTGCAACAATTAGCCGCACTTAGTGACGATAGCATGTGCGCGCCGATTATTGAATTGAAGTTGCCGGCCTCAGTCGATCAAGCCGCAGCCGCCGAAGGGACATCGGTAACCATCGACGATGTGTTACCGCAGGTCAAACAAATACTTGCCGGCGATCAGTCATGCATTGTAGAAACGGCTGGTGGTTTACTCGTCCCCTGGAACGACCAACAAGACCAAGGTGATTTTGCGCAACGTCTAGGACTCGAAGCCGTTTTAGTAGCGCGCACCACACTCGGAACTTTAAACCACACCTTGCTTACCATCGAGGCCTTGTCAAAGCGTAATATAAAGTTGCGCGCACTATTTTTGGTCGGTGATCCGCACAATGAAAATAAGAATAGTATTCAAGCGCAAATTCGCGATGTGCCCATTTTTGAATTTCCGTTATTCAAAAAACTGAGCGCGGCGAATTTAGATTTATGGCTCGACACCGAAGACCTTGAATTTTTATTCAAAACATAATGGCGTCTGATCTACAACTACGCGATGCCAAGGTTTGTTGGCACCCTTTTACGCAGCATCAAATTGATCCGCTGCCGATGCCGGTGGTACGCGCTTACGATGCGACATTGGTTTTAGAAGATGGCTCGACGCGCATCGATGCCATTTCTTCGTGGTGGTCGATATTACATGGCCACTGCCGCCCTGAGTTGGCCGAGGCGTTGACGACACAAGCCAACACTCTTGACCACGTACTGTTTGCTGGATGCACTCATCGCCCAGCGGTTGAACTGGCAGAGTTGTTGGTTGAAGTGACGCCTGATTCGCTGACCCGCGTTTTTTATTCTGACAATGGCTCGACCGCTGTCGAAATCGGACTAAAAGCCGCTTATCAATCATGGGTGCGGCGCGGGCAAAAGCAGCGCACCACTTTCATCTCTCTTGAACACAGTTATCACGGCGACACTTTCGGCGCGATGGCTCTGGGTGATCCGATGCCCTTCTTCGCCGAGTTCGAACCCTTCCTATTTGACGTAAAGCGCGTGGCGCCAACAGCAGAAAGTTTGCGGACGATGCTCGAGCAGCTGGGTGACCAAGCATGTGCCTTTATTGTCGAACCTTTAGTTCAGGGTGCCGCGGGCATGCAGATGCACTCTATAGAATTTTTGCAAGCGGCGCGCGAACTATGCACCGAATTTAATATTTTCTTTATCGCCGACGAAGTTATGACTGGCTTCGGACGCACCGGTAACTTATTCGCCTGCCAAACTGCAGGCATTCAGCCAGACATCATGGCCATGGCTAAAGGCTTAAGTGGTGGGATATTACCGCTATCCGCGACCATGGTTAGCGAAGACATCTACCAAGACTTTCTCGACGATGACCGCGCGAAAGCGTTCTTTCATGGGCATACCTTTACCGGCAATCCCTTGGGCTGTGCTGTGTCTTTAAGGTCGTTACAGCTATGCATATCCGAGCAAACTCCGCGGCGCCTGCAAGAAATCGGAAATGTGATAGAATGTGCACTTGCGTCTCTGAGTGACCACCCGCGAATTGAAATTAGAAGGTGCGGCGGAATAGTTGCCATTGAGATAATTACCACGGATGGTGGTTATCTAGCCAGCGCTGGCGACATCCTGCGAAACGCTTGTAGAGAACTAAACGACGTACTTCTTCGCCCTCTGGGCAATGTGCTGTATGCAATGCCACCGGCTTGTACCACGGAAGATGAATGTCAAATGATTGCTGATGCAATGATTAAGGTTATCACGCAAGCTGTGCAATAACACTTAATTAAAATCATGACAACACTCAAGTTCAACGAACTGGGATTACCGACTGCAATGGTCGAGTCTCTAGATAGCTTCGGCTACGAAACGCCCTCTCCGATTCAAGTAGAAGCGATCCCGTATCTGCTAGCAAAACGCGACATCATTGGCCAAGCGCAAACCGGCACCGGTAAAACGGCTGCATTTGCATTACCGATTTTGGCTAATATCGATTTAGCTAATCGCGCACCACAGGTTCTAGTTTTAGCACCGACGCGCGAGCTAGCCATCCAGGTTGCTGAATCTTTTCAAAAGTACGCGCGCTCAATGCCCGGCTTTCACGTGCTGCCTATTTATGGTGGCCAGGCATACCAGCATCAGTTGCGCCCGCTTAAGAAAGGCGTCCACGTAGTCGTTGGTACCCCGGGGCGTGTGCTTGACCATATCAAGCGCGGCACCCTCAAGCTTAATCAATTAACCACTTTGGTTTTGGACGAGGCCGACGAGATGTTGCGCATGGGCTTTATCGACGACGTTAATTTCGTTCTCGAAAACTGTCCTGATAAGCGTCAAATCGCACTATTCTCTGCGACAATGCCACGCGAGATCAAAAAGATCGCCGACCGCTATCTGAATGATCCTGCTGAAGTAAAGATTAAAGTTAGTCAAGCTACTGCCGACACCATCAATCAGCGCTACCAGATTGTTACTGGCCGCAAAAAGATTGACGCCCTTGGTCGCTTGCTAGAATTCGAGAAGGTTGACGCCATGTTGGTTTTTGTGCGCACTAAAAACGCCACTACTATCACCAGCGAGCAACTCGAAGCCCGCGGCTACTCAACGGCGCCACTTAACGGTGATATTCCGCAGTCGCAACGCGAGCAGATTATCAAACGTCTGAAAAATGGCGCGCTTGACGTCATCGTCGCTACCGACGTGGCTGCACGTGGACTAGACGTGAGTCGCATTAGCCACGTTGTAAACTACGATGCTCCGACTGATCCTGAATCTTATGTGCACCGCATCGGACGTACCGGTCGTGCAGGTAATCAAGGCGAGGCCATCCTGTTTGTAACGCCACGCGAAAAGCGTTTGCTGCGCATGCTCGAAAAAGTAACTAGGGCCGACATCAAGCCGATGAGAATGCCAACCACCGACGAGATCAACGATCAACGTATCGATCGTTTCAAAAACAAGATTTCTGAAGTGATTGAAGAAGACAAGCTCGAGTTTAACTTGCGCCTGATTGACAGCTACCTAACGGATCACCCAGAAACTGAAGCGGTTAACGTCGCTGCAGCTCTTGCGTACATCGCACAAGGTGAAAAGCCATTGTTGATTTCAAGAAACGAATTAGTAAGCGACGAAAACTTCGCCGCTGAACGTAACCAGCGCGAACCTCGTGATTCACGCAGTCGTGGTCGTGAAGATCGTGGCCGTGACGACCGTGGCCCACGTACACGTAGCAAAGGCGGTAAGGTTGAGAAATCTACTGAAGAAGGCATGGAGCGTTATCGCATCGAAATTGGTCATAACGATCAAGTGCAGCCAGGCTCCATTGTGGCAGTCGTTGCTAAGACGTCTGGCTTACAAGGCAAGCATATTGGTCGCATAGAGATTTACGATAACTTCGCGACTCTTGATTTGCCGGCCGGAATGCCAACAGATGTGCTTGACGATCTAGGGCATGTTAAAATAAACAACCGCCCGTTGCGTATGTCACGCGTTTAGTCCCATGCAAGATTATCTCCAACAAGCCGCCGCCCAAGACTGCATGCAACAATTGCATGCAGTCTTGCCGCAGATCATTTCATCACCGTTGTTGCATGCACGCATGGTTAATACCTTGTCGCGCATGGAATACGTGGGTACTCGCAAAATACTGAAAGCACGCCATTCAGCACGGGTCGATAATGATGGACTCATGCACATAATTGAAGAGGCCTCGCACGCGCTGCGCTTAAAGCGCGCTGCAATAAAATTAAATGGCGGCAGTGAAGACGGCATCGCCACCTATTCCGAAGCGCACACCTTAGCTGGTGATGCCGCTGAAAATTACTTACAGCAAGTCGATCGTGCCTGCGAAAAAATCATTGCCGATAGCGGCTTGGCTTTTGACGACCAGAGCGAAGCAAACTACCTGCTAAGTAGTGTCGCCATCGAAGTACGCGCAGATTGTTTTTACCCAGTGTATGAACAATGCTTAGTCGATGCCGGTGCCCCATTCTCGGTGGCTTCTATCTTGAAAGATGAAGTTAAGCACCTCAAAGAAATGGGCGATAAGGCCGCTATTTTATTCGGAAAGAATTGGCGTGAAGTTTTTGATCAAGCCTTTGCCGCCGAGTCAAAGTTCTTTATTGACTGGGCAAGCAATATCGAAAGCGCTGCGTTGACGTCGCAGCCTTAATCTGTTTGCACCTAATGACTGACACCATAGAAACCGTAGTCATTGGTGCTGGAGCAGCTGGCTTGATGGCCGCTATCTGGGCAGCACGTGCTGGGCAACGCGTCGTAGTTCTTGAATCGGTAGCGCAAGCTGGCAAAAAGATCTTAATTAGTGGCGGCGGACGCTGCAACCTATTGCCTTCATCGATTGCCACTAACGATTATTATTCAGAGGCGTCGACAAATGTGATTAACCGTTTGTTCCGCACTTGGCCTCTTGAACAAGTGCAAATGTTTTTCGAATACGAAATTGACGTAGCCCTTGAACTAGAGGAAGCAACGGGCAAGTATTTCCCTAAAGCGCAAAAAGCAATCGTGGTGCGCGATGCTCTGCAAAAAGAGTTACTTGATCTAGGCGGAGAGATTCGCTTCAACCACAAGGTAACCGATGTCAAAAAGTTTGGCGATGGCTTTACGCTAGCGTGTAATGACACCGTATTAAACGCTTCGCGTTTAGTTCTAGCGACTGGCGGTAAGTCTGTACCGAAGACTGGCTCGGATGGCTTCGGTTACGAAATCGCGCGCCGTCTAGGGCACAGCAGCTTCGCCACCTATCCTGCTTTAGTGCCATTAACGACCAATGAAACGTTGTTAACCGACTTAAGAGGCATCAGTTTGCGCGTAACTTGGCGCGTACAACAAGGCGATAAAATTTTAGAGCAGGCTGACAACGACTTACTCTTTACGCACCATGGGTTTAGTGGCCCTGCAATTCTTGATGCCAGCCATTGGGTGATACGCGACAAAGCTGATTTATTCATCAACTTCACACGCGTGAGTGCTGTTGATTGGCAGCAACGGTTTATTGATAAGCCGGCAGCCACTACGCAGGGCGTCCTCACTGACATCATGCCTGCGCGCTTAGCCAAAGCTTTGCTTAAAAAATCAGGTGTCGAAGACGATGAGCGCGTCGGCAATCTGACAAAAGAAAAACGCAAGGCATTAATTGACGCCATGTGTAATTACAAACTTGCGATTACTGGCAGCCGTGGTTTGGCTGTCGCCGAAGTTACAGGCGGTGGCATCCCGCTTGATGAAGTGAATTTATCGACACTCGAAAGTAAGAAAACTCCGGGCCTTTATTTGTGCGGAGAAATACTCGACGTGATTGGCCGCATTGGTGGATACAACTTTTATTGGGCCTTCGTTAGTGCCCGCCTTGCTGGCGAATCTACAAGATAACTTTTAGACTTTCTTGCCAACGGCCATCCATCGCAAAGTGACCGCCTTTAAAGTATTCGACATGCGCCGCAATTTTATGGTGCTTTAGCTTTTCGTGAAAACGTCGCAAGCCCCACTGCAAGGCAAACTCATCCGTTTCGCCGGCGTCCAAAAATAGGTGATCGAGCTGACGTAGTGATTCGGCATGCAGCTTTTCATCTACCATGCGCAGAGGGTCGTGGCTTAACCACTTTTCAAAGACCTCATAATTTATTTCTCCGGTTGCTGGCACCACCGGCAGATCAAAACCAAGCGCGCTGTTTGGATTAGGCGAGTAACAAGTCGCCATAGCAATCGCTTCGATACCTGCGTGCTCGGTAGTTCCGAATCTCGAGAGTGTGGGTAATTGCTCGATAAACTTTTCGATGCCGCCGTATTTTGACCAACATGTTAAGGCGTCGGCAAATCCTCTGAAATGAGACATATCAAAACCCATGTCGCCGGCGTGTGAAGCTGTTGCGCGGAAAAATCCGGGATTGCGCATCGTCAAACTAAGCGCACCAAATCCGCCGCTTGATTTTCCGACCACAACACGCTGACCATCGCCGCCGCAATTAAATTCTGCTTCGACCGCTGGGATGACTTCGTCAATAACGTAGTCTTGATAATTGCCGGTGCCGATCGAGTTTACATATTGTGAGCCGCCTAATTTTGTTTCGCAAGCTGGCCAAACAAATACCGCCGGCTTTATTTCGCCACTTGCCATCGCCGCCGCCAATCGTTCTGGCACATTTGGCTGCCACATCGACGATTTATTCACCACTTTATGATTAAAACCAGTGTATCCCGACAACATCGCTACTAATGGCAACCCACGCCAATCTTCGCCTGGCGGCAACAGCATCGGCTGCGAACGCAATGTCGGGTCGCCAAGTGGATTGCCTTGTAGCACTTGCGAATCGATATCAAAGGTGGTCAGCACGGCGTCGCCCGTCAACTTACGGTGGTATTGAAATTGCATATGTGTATTTCATTGAAGCGGAGGGTGATATTCAATAGTCTATAGGCATGAAAGCTATTCGCTGCGTCTTAGTAGTGGCATGTGGGTTAACCGCAGGCTGCCAGTCCACGCCTCCGCAAGAGGTCGAGGCCTTAAATCCTTATGAATACCAGCTTGCCAGTGGCGAGTATGGCATCGAACGCTTAGCTAACGGCGAGAATTGGCCCGATTTTTCAATCGGCTGGCAGCGCCGCGCAGAGTTGATTGATGCGACGCAACGCTCAATGAGCTACTTAACCAAGCCAAGCTCTAAGACTTTCTTCCCGGTTGGGCCAGATGATGCGATTACCCACAGCCTGATGTCGCGCTCGGTGGCACGCTTTAACGTAATTTTGCATGAGGCCAGCTCGTCCGAAAACTTTTTAAGCCTGCTGCGTAAAGACTTTGATGTGTGGATTGCACGCGGACGCTCATCTACCGGTGACATATTTTTTACCGGCTATGGCACTCCTATTTTAGATGGCGCTAAAGAGCGCGGCGGTGAATACCAATTTCCGCTTTACGGGCCACCGACTGACTTAGTGAAAGATAAAGATGGCGCCATCCTCGGTCGCAAAACATCAAATGGGCAAACTGTTAAATATTATTCGTCTGCTGAATTGCGCGACAATAATCACCTCGACGGCCTTGAAATTGTATGGCTAAAAAACCCATACGACGCGTATATGGCGCACGTCCAAGGTAGTGCAGTCATCCGCTACGCTAACGGTGATTTATTCGATGTCGGCTATGCAGGCAACAATGGCCATGACTATAACAGTGTCGGCTTAGCGCTAGTCGCAGAAGGCAAATTCGCAATGTCAGAGCTGTCCTTGCAAAAGCTGCGTGACTACTTCGCCAACAACCAAGGCGAGGCCGAACGCGTGCTGCCTAAAAATCCGCGCTTTGTCTTTTTCAAAGGGGCAAGTGGCGGACCCTACGGATGCCTTGGCCAACCCGTAACCGCGATGCACTCTGTTGCGACGGATAAAGATATCTTCCCGCGCGCTGCCGTCGTCTACGTCGAAGCTCGATTGCCAGAGTTTGACGCGAACGACAAAATAGTTCAGCGCCCAGTACGTTTCTTCGCGCTTGACCAAGACCGCGGTGGTGCCATTCGCTCTGCAGGCCGCTGTGACATTTACATGGGCCTCGGAGACGACGCTATGGCGCGTGCTGGGCATGTACAAGCGCGCGGCCGGATGTATTATCTGCTCCTAAAGCAATAATATGCGATAAACTAGAGAGATGCGCTTTCTCTCCTCTCTTCTTTGTGCAGTCCTACTCTCAAGCCAAGCCTTTGCGACTTGGTCAATCATTGTAGTCAATACAGTCACCCAAGAAATAATTGTTGCCTCGGCGACTTGCGTTGAAGCTATAAACCTGCGCGCCTATATCGCGATGCTCGAAGCACAAGCGGGTGGCGGTTGCGCGCAGTCGATAGGTGCCTCAGTATTGATGCGTGGCGACGCAAGTGCAATGCTTGCCCTTGGTGTCCCTCCCGAAGAAATTCTGCAGGCGCTGACGACTTACGACAACCTGCACGAACTACGCCAATATGGTTTTGTAGACATGGCAGGACGTGCCGCTACTTTTACAGGCAGCCAATGTGATGGCTGGGCTGGCGGATTAACCGGACGCAGCGGCGACTTGGTTTATGCTATTCAAGGTAATATAATCACTGGACGGCCGGTAATCGATGCCGCTGAACAAGCGTTGCTAAACACCTCGGGCGACATGGCGCAACGTGTCATGGCAGCGATGGAAGCCGCGCGCGACATGGGTGGCGACGGACGTTGCTCTTGCAGCAATAACGCGCCAGAATCTTGCGGGTCTCCTCCAGCTTCTTTTGCCAAAAGCGCACACGTCGGGTTTCTGATTTCAGCACGCCCCGGAGACCATCCTTACTGTGATAACTTCGCATGCGCTAAAGGTGATTTATATTTTGCGATAAACAAAGCCAGCCTAACAGCCGCAGACCCAGATCCTGTAGACGAAATGCGCATTAAATTTGATTCACTACGCCTAGCTTTAGTAGGACGCCCTGACGCATACTTGTCATCGGTATATTCTTACGCCAATACGGTTAGTGCAGGTAGCACCACCCCGCAAATTTTTGTTTTAGATTTGTCTGATGTAGACGGCAACCTACTCACTACCGGTGGCGCAACGATTACTCTTGAGCATACTGCACGCTCGGCTGGTCTTTCCACGATAAGTCAGGTCACCGATCATAACGACGGAACCTACACCGTAGAAGTTATGCCAGGCGCAGACACCGGAGTCGATGAATTACTGTTTGTTGTAGACGACGGTATTCGTCCCGTCCCTCTGTGGCCGCCAACTGCTCTGACGCACAACCAACCGCTAACACCTTTACTCAGTGAATCTTCTATAGATGGTTTACAAAACATAGATGTTACATTCGCCCGCCTAACCGATGACGGCTTGCGCGCTTGGCTGGTCGGCGATCAACAACTCGGCGGCGGACTAGAGTTTCTTGAACTCACTCGGCCCGATTGGCAAACGCCTTTCGCAGTTACTGCAAATTGGGGCATCACTAACTTTCCATTGGCTAATCTAAAATCTTTCTGGATTAGTGACGACAGCTTGCGCATGACTATTGCCGCGAAACGGCACAACAATGTTGCGATTGATTTGTTCCAAACATCTCGTGCAACAAACTCACTCGATTTTGAGCAGCCGCTGCGCAGCGATGATCTAAGCTCTGACTTCACCGAGAGCGCACCCTTTTTAAGTTCTAATGAACTAGAGATTTGGTTTCACAGCAGCCGTGGTAACAGTAGTTCGCTATGGCATGCCACGCGACTCTCTAAAGAGGCGCGTTGGTATCCAGCACGTCGCTACCAGCAATTACCAAATAACGAGAATAATGCCTTCCCGATATTTGTTAATAATGGCAGTGAATTAATTTTCGGCCAAGTATTGCCAAGCGGTTCAGGGTTTGCGTTGCGCCATGCACTGCGCAATAACGAAGGCGCTATTGCTGAGCATAGTTCGTTAAGCGGCATCTACGATTCGCGCCTTACTCAGCAGACACCGATTGCTTTAATTACAGATCCAACTAGCGGCGAGCGTGCACTATGCCTATTGACTGCAAACACCCTTAGCCAAGCGCCACTTGCCGACAACACTCTAGAGGTTACTCCGAGTAGCATTTCACTAAGCGGTGGTGGAACTTTTAGTTTCCAGTTATTTGCGGGCAGCGATTTTGCCGGTGCAAGCTATAGCTTGTTCCCTGGAGACTTAGCTTCAAACGCTGTCGATCTCGGCGTCATGCCGATTAGTTTCAATCAGTATTTTTCGCAACGCTTGAAAGGCGCGCTGTCAAATTCTGTGGGAACTCTTTCTGCTACAGGTCAGCAAACCGCAAGTTGGACGATTACCGCTGGCATGAATCTGCCGCCACAACTCATTGATTATGCTATCGCATTTTGCTTTACAGCAAAAAGCACTACTGATAATCTGATTAGCCAAGCAGTGGTGATTAGGGTTTTACCTTAACCATTATTGCAACGAAAGGCTCGCTAACTAAAAAGCGCTGTAACCAAGCATGCAGTGCTGGCCATGGCTGCTGATCAAACCAGTCGCTGTCGGCGATACGAAACTGCCTAATAAATGGCGCGATGCATGAATCGGCGGTGCCTGACTTGTCGCCGCATAAGTATTGGTTTTTCTCAAGCAAAGTGTTTAAGCATACTAAAAACTCGCTGCCTTTAGAACGATGCTCTAGCTCGTCAACCCCCGGATAACGCGTGGCGTATTTATAACGATCGAGGTGATGTTTAAAATCACCATCGCAAGCTGTTATTAAACTTTGCTCTTCATCACTAATGGCTAAACACCATTTAACAATATCTATACTTTCGTCAATCACCGTGCCGTCATCAAGAACTAATACCGGGACGGTACCCTTTGGCGAAACGGCATACAACTCGGGCGGCCGATTACGCAACTCGATTTCTTGCACAGAAACTTCTATGCCAGCAAAACGCAACGCCAACCTGGCGCGCATCGCATAAGGTCAGCGGCGAAAAGAGTAGAGTTTATGCATGAGTGACTATGGCATATATTAACAGCGAGGACTTCATTGTTGTTCTTCAGGAACTTCATAATGTTCTCGCAAACGTTGCGGCTCTTCTGCAAGCCGGCTCTTACCTCTACGAGTGCAAAGATATAGTCTTGGTTTATAAAGTATTATTTTTTCTACTGTATTATTATTTTTAATATATTTCATGGTGTAGCCAGCACCTTCAATCCAATAAGTATATACGTCGTTAGGCTTATGCTTAAAAGGCCTTGTTTCACAGAAACTCTTAAGTTTTTCACCGGTGTCTTTACTGAAGCTAATTTTTCTATCATTTCTCCATCACTTTTGATAATCAATAGCTCAAGTATTGCCTCATTGGGCAATACTTCAACCGATTTAATAAGTGCGTTTTTATGCATTCAACGTACCGCCGGGATGCCCAGAGCATGCGTTGCTTTTCCGGCACATTCTAAGCACCGACTCGTCACTCACAAAATTGCCGATATCGGCTAACTGGACCCACGCCAACTCATTTGATTCATCGCTGATTACGAAGTCTGTGCTTTCTGCCTGGAGTAAAAAACGTATGTCGTAGTGGTAGTGCTCTGCTATCTCATTTCTGGCTGGTATGAGATGCACGTCGATATCGAAGATGGAGTCTTCAATTAAGTGGATATCTTCAATGCCGCTTTCTTCTACAGCTTCACGCAATGCCGCTTCTTGAATAGTGGCATCATCTTCTATGTGACCGCCTAACTGCAGCCAGCGATTTAGTTTCTTGTGATGAGTAAGAAGTGTTTCCGTCCGCTGCGGAGAAAGTACCCATGCAGAGGCTGTAATGTGACCCTTAAGGTTATCGGTAGACGTGCAGTTTTTATTTTTGCGTAAAAACTCTAGGGTACGCATAGTGTGCGCACGCTCCGTATCGTCAAACGGAGTATGCTTTGTGATGAGTTCGATTAGTGCTTCTTTCATATTATCTTTTAGGGCTAACAGGATGGCGATTTTGCAGGTTCACGACAAACGGCCCATTTTCCCGCTTT
>JBLINB010000035.1:0-16115 GCA_047638975.1 Myxococcota bacterium | reverse complement strand
TCGAGGCTTATGCTGCTGGACAGCGGCTATTTGCTCATAACCGCGTTCAAGAACTTGAAGAACAGAGGCGCGTTTTGCCAGATGCAGAATGGCATTTGCTTGGCCCGCTACAAGGAAAGAAAGTGCGCCGCGGGATATCTGCTTGTGAAATGTATCAGGCATTGGGCGACATGAAAACAGCTCAACGTATCGCCAGAGTATTAGAAGAAAGTGAGGATAGTCTCGAGGTATTGTTGCAAGTAAACGTAAATCCTGCTGATGGCAGGTATGGCTTGCATCTTGAGCAAGTTGCTGATTTTTGCGAGCAAATTGCTGAATGGCCAGCGATTCGGGTCAGTGGGCTAATGAACCTCGCTGCTGCCGATGCTGACGATAGTCAGTTACACCGCGATTTTGCGAGTATGCGCACTTGCTTGCAGGCCTTACAGCAACAAAACTTACTTGCCGACGATGCCGTTTTATCGATGGGTATGAGCAATGATTTCGAAATTGCGATTGCCGAAGGCGCCAATCTTGTCCGTGTAGGACGCGACATCTTCCCTGCGACTAGATAAAATACTATTTATGGCAGCGAAGTTAGTCTGGAGCAGCGAAGCAACGTCTGGGGCATTTAAATTCCCTGACGGAGTGTTGCATCTGCTCTTAACTGCAGACGGCCTCGATCGCTTGTCGTCCTCGGCTGAGCAACGGAACGGCGTCAGTGTAATCCTCCAAGAGAATGGTTTATTCAAGATCAGTGCTTGCGGCGAGTGCAGCTTACTCAATGAGGATAATATTCTGAGCGAGATCGAAGTGTCACCGCGGCAAAGCATTAGTCTGTTATGCGATGACCGCGAGTTGCAATTACTCATAGAAGCACAGCCTGTCATTGACGATCCACTAATCGGTACCGTTCTTGCGGGGCATAAAGTGATGGAACGCCTTGGGCATGGTGGAGTTGGTATTGTTTACCGCGCTTTGCAATTAGATTTGCAACGCGAAGTTGCCCTCAAGGTACTTAACCCTGAATCTGTAAAGCGAGGCCCTGCTGCAATCGAAGCCTTTAAACGCGAGGCGATTGCTGCCGGGCGCATGTCGCACCCTAACTTGGTGCAAGTCTATGCCGTTGGTGAAGAAAACGGCGTTTATTTCTTCAGTATGGAGATCGTCGAAGGCGGTGACGCAGAGTCGCATCTTAAAAACTTTGGTGCCTTTGATGAAGCGCAAGCTCTTGACGTTATTTGTCAGGTAGCCGAAGCTTTGCAATACGCGGCATCCAATGGCCTAGTGCACCGCGATATAAAGCCTGAGAATTTAATGTTCGCTGGCGATGGTCGCGTCAAGCTTGCCGATTTAGGGATGTCGTCCACACGTGAATTGGTTGGTGATAGTGCTGCCGGAGGCACCCCGCACTTCATGCCTCCCGAGGCAGTCTCTGATCCTACGCTTGTTGATCAGCGCAGCGATTTTTATAGCCTCGGATGTACGCTTTTCCGTTTGCTGACTGCTGCCACGCCCTATCAAGGCAATTCCGTTAAAGAAATATTATTGCAGCATCGCGACGCTGAAATCCCGTTGTTGGCTGATTTTATAAGTGACTTCAGTAAAGACTCTCAAGAATTGATTGATTGGCTGATGGCTAAAGAACAGGATGAACGCCCGCAGTCTGCTGCCGAAGTTATCCATTTTTGTAACGCTGCATTAACACAGCAACGACGCTCGCCACTGATTATTGTCTTGCTGGTTGTTGCTGTCGCGGCTAGCATTTTATTCGTATTACAATCCGGCGATGACGAGATTGCCCCCGAAGTAATCGATCGTGTAATCATCGACGAGACTGCCAGCGCGCGCGCGGATGAATTGCAAAAGCAAATCGAGCAGATGCAGCTTGAAGCTGAACAACAGCAAAACTCGAATGCAGTGATAGAGGCTCAAACAGATACACTGCAACTCGAAGAAGAAGCCGCAACACTCAAGGCGCAAGCCTTATTGGCGCGCCTCAACACGGATGTCGACGCTTTGATGGTAGAGTTTAATTTGTCTGCTGCTGTCGAACTAATAAACAGTTCTGAGGTGCCCCCTGCAGAGAAACTGCCCCTGTTGCAATCTTGTTATGCCAAATTCAATGCGGCCGTTATTGAACTTCAAAGCGATAGTGCGCGCTTACTTGAAACGTTTAACTTCAGTGAGGCTGAGGCTGCAAACAAGTTGCTGAATTCGAAGGTGTCTGCCGAACAGATATACCCATACGCTTGGCAAAGAATATTCGATGAACTACACTCGCAAAGCTTGCTTGCTGCGGATGCTCACCGACAGACGCAATTGTTGGCGCAACGCAAACGTTTTCGCGCACAGCACTTTCTAGATGTATGCCAAGCAATTTTAGCATTTGACATTCAAGCAGCTAGCAATGGTTTGCAAAACATAGACTTAGATGATGCTCCAGTAATGTATGCGGCTAGTGGCAACCATTATCGTCAACTATTTGCACAGGCATCAAGTGCGCGTCAAAAATTAATCCAAGAACTCGCAGCCGACGACATTTATCTTGACGACCCTATTGATGGAAAACGCGGAACAGTACAAGAGGTCAGCGAAAGCGGAATCACCTTGCTATTGCAAGTACGTGGCGAGCGCGTGCCCCGTCATGACAACTGGCAACTTTACTTGAAACCTTTGCAATGGCAGCTACTGCTTGAGAGCCTCAATATAGACTTAAGTAGTGACAAAGATTTTCAATCACTAAGTTTGGTGTTGGCTGTGTCTCAAAGTTCAGCGACACTGCGCCAATTAGCAACGGCCAGCAGCGAAGAAATCTCTGCTGCATTACTTAATCAACAACGATGGCTCACAGCGCTTAGTAGTATTGATTTCAATTCAGTGGCTGCCCAAGAATATTCGGCGCTATTGCAAACCACTTCGATTTTAAGCGAAATTGACAGCGGCAATAACTATTCAGCATTGCAGTTGTTAGACATTTTCGTAGAGCGTTTTAGTTTACTAGCCACGTGGTCATCTACAGGCGAAGTAGCCTTCGAAGAGAATGGATAGTTTAGTAGTCTTAGCTTCAGGTGGCGGCCGCACTCTTGAAAATATCCAGCGCCATATTGACAACGGTTACTTAGACGCAAATATTTCATTAGTTATCATTTCTAGAAATGATGTAGGGGCTGTCGAGCGTTGCAAAAACCTTTGTCTGCCCTACCTAGTTATTGGCCCGCAAAGCCATCCCGACGTAGAGCTGCGTAATAAATTATTACTGGGTGCCATTTTTGAAGCGCGTGCTGACTTAGTAGTGCTTGCTGGATGGCTGCAACTGCTGCCTATACCTCCTGAATTGGAAGGCAAGGTGCTTAACATTCATCCTGCATTATTGCCGTCTTTTGGTGGCCAAGGATTCTATGGCCATCATGTTCACCAGGCAGTGAAAGACGCCGGCGTTTTAGTTAGCGGCTGCACCGTACATTTTGCGTCTGATGAATATGATCGTGGTGCAATCGTTTTACAGACAGCAGTTCAGCTAACAGCAGACGACTCGGTTGACGAGATAGCGAATAAGGTATTTGCCGCAGAGCTAGTCTCTTATCCGCAAGCGATTAAATTAGTGCTCGACGGCGACGATAGATTTAACGCCTAGGTCGTAGTTGATATCACTAAGGTAGACTTGCGCAGAATCTTTTGTGCCTATCCAATTCTGACCTTGCCCATCGACCCACCACAATAATTGTGGACACTTATCAACTAATGGTATACGCGAAATGGATAGTGCTATGCGCCCATCCGCTACGCGGGTCGGACGCGGTTTAACAACCTGACTGTATTCTGATAAACGTACACTATCTATCAATGCGACGATATTTTGATTTTCGAATTGCACATCCCGCTGCTTATCCCGCCATCCATCGCTGTTGCGTGATAGAATAAATTGCTGCTGCTGCAGGTCGACTTGGATAGCCGCCAAATGGTCGGGGTTAAACTCTAACAACCTTTGGCTGCGCAACTCTAGGGGTTGCTGACGCAATATATCTATACGTTTGCGGGAAGTATGCAGAACGTAATCGCGCTCGCTAGAAACGGCTTCAGCATTAGTAAATATTCCTATACTAATTTGCTGCGAACCTGTGCTAAGTACCAAGTCTCCTAGTTTGGGCGACAATTGTCCGGTAATAGGCAACGGCGCGCCTAGTGATGTCAAGCGCGCGCCGAGCAAAGCATTCAGAGAAGATGCTGCTGTTTCACTAAGCAAGGCATTAAAAGGTGCGGTGAGACGCCAGTTATTTGACTCGCGCTGCGCAGTGAAAGAGTTGTCAGAAACCAGTGACTTCCATTCAACAGTTTTCACATTAGTCCCCATGCTCGATAGTCGGTGATCACGCCAAGAATCAAAATTGCGCGACAAGAGAGAAACAAGACTATTCTCAACCAAACACAACTGGCCATTTAGCGAGGCTATATAAAAATCGGCCTGGACCGTTTTTTCTCCGATTAGCAAATCAAGTTGCAAATCATTACTGTCAAGTGTTTCAACAACGAAATTAGGAGTGCTTAAACCCAGGTCGTCGGCGCTCTGATTTTCTAAGTTTTTAGGTAATGGCCAGTACCTAAGCTTAGCCAACTCGTCACTCAGTAAAGCTAAAACACTTGGACTGACGGCATCCATTAAAGGTTCGGTCATTGTCCATACGTGGTCGACACTTTGTACTGTCAAACTATTACCATAACGTGGACGACTGATTTTTATTTGATTGAGTTCTTTTAGATTGGTAAACAACTGCGGAGGCAATTGCCTCTCTGAATCTAGGTTTTTATCATCTAGAGAATCGCTAAACATACTTAAGCCCCAAAAAGATAAAGCAAGTATGGCGAACAAGAATAAAATTTTACGTGAAGTCATTATCTACGACGGAACCAAACCAAAATTGAAAACAGCAAACATAAGCCCGGTAGTAAATAGAGGGTTAAAGATTTTATTTGATCGAGCACAGCTCGGTCAGGACGAAATGGCATTTCATTTATGCTTCTAAGCCCTGATTTTTCTAGATCGTCACCTAGCAGAAAGATAACAGCTGTAGAAAGCCAATCTTTATTGTAATCAAGGTGCGCACGCATCGATTCATCAGACCCTAGCAACAATAAACGCCCTGCTTGTAATGCAGATTGAGGACGCCATGCCGAACTAACAACTGCAATAGAATGGATGCTAGCCCTTTCTGTGGCATCGCGCATAAAACGTTGCCCAACGTTTGGACGGTCTATCCAGGCTCTAGTTGACGTTCGCAGCAGTCGAGATTGGCTATAACTATTTGACGAATTGCCAAATCTAATAGGCCGTGTTCCGGCGAAAAGCAAGCTACGCTGCGACTTTATTATGGGCAGGTTTAACTTATGTTGATCACTAATCTGACTACCCGTAACTTCAAGGATTGCGCATTCGGAGCGCCCTTCCATTAGAGTTCCGGCAATGGGAATCGGCTCGCACAACAAACCATCACTAAATCCTTCGCCGCGTACTTCAAGTAAGGTATTCCATTGATCGACTACGCGTTGATCAGTAAATGCTCCGAGTGCAAGCAGTAAATGCTTGTCATCGGCAATCCATTGCTGTGCCGCCCTAAAGTCAAGCGGCAACAACACAGACTGTTGGCCTGGCACAATGACTAAATCGTGGTCAGAGACCATTGAGAAAGAAGCTAAATGATCTACTTGGTAGCCTTCGCGTTCGAGGAACTCTAGGAATGGCTGTATCGATGGGTCGTCAGCAAGTGTTTTCAGCACAGCAACTTTAAAAGGATCTGCATTTGACAAACGCAATGCCGCGTCTCCGAGCGCAGCATCTACTCTTTCATGTCGCAACCTTGCGGCTACTTTTGTCTCAGCGACCGCTTGGCTAACTTCGAACATGTCTTCTAGCTTTAAGACGACATGATTGTTTTCCGTAGAGATGATAATCATCTCACCAGGCTGACGCTGATGCAATTGCTGCAAATACTGCTGCTCGACCAAGGGACTCGTGGCGTCTACAATCAGACTAGAAAAATCACTTGTCGTCCGTGCGTCTAAATCATCAATGAGCAAGCGCAGTCGATCAAAGGCGCGCATATAGACATTTGAATTAAATGTCGTCAGAGCGTTATCTTCACGGTACAAGAAAGCAGTCAATTTTACAGGTTCGTCAATGGCTGCAAAAGCATTGAGTACCCGCTCGCTCACTCCGTTTATCTTTTCGGAAGACAAATCATAACGCAGACGGGCATTTGGCGAAGAAAACACATACAGACAGCCGACAACAAGCGCTGTTGCTGCAACCGACAAGGCCAATGCGATGGATAAAAGTAGCAGTTTGCGACTCATGGTATCCACCTTCTAGAGACTAGACGCAGGTAAGTCAGAAACAAGAATAACACGCTTAGCAATATGAGGTAAAGCACAGCATAGCTATCAATTAAAGCTGATGCGAAACTGTTGCTAATCAAATTAGGAAGATGACAGTTTCGGGCGACATCTCCTATCCAGCTGTCGTCAAGTTGAAATAGTGCTGGCACGAACAGCATCGTGTAATTTATTGCAGCGCCGCCGCCAGCAGCCAAGACTAAATTGCCGCCCCATGATGAGGCGAACAAGCTAGTGGCTATGAATAAAAAGCTCATTAGGCATGAACCGACGAAACCACCCATGACTCGCGCCCAATCAAGATCGGCACCATACATGTCTAGTATCAAGAAAAAGAACAGCAAGCCTCCCCAGAATACTAGAAAGAATAAACATGCTGCAAGGTATTTTGCCAAGACTACTGCAATGTCAGTAATAGGTGCCGTAAGAAGAGGCTCTAAAGTTGCGACGCGATGTTCTTCGGCAAACAGACGCAAGCACAACAGAGGTGGAAATACCGGCAATAGCAACCAAACGAGCATGCCCGATCCAAACAAGTACGGAGGTAGTAAGCTTAAGTCGGCCTGTATATATTGAGTGTCTAGGCTAATGTTAAAAAGCAAGGCATTCAAGATGAACCAAACAGCTAACAACACATAGACAAAAGGAGAAATGCTAAGTGCAAACAACTCTTTACGTAATAAAGCAGAAAATGCGCGCATATTAAATAACTTCTATTGGCGTAGAGACGAATTCGGCAAACACGTCTTCAAGATCGCGTTTGGATGAGGAAAAACTAGTGACCAGCAATTCGGCCGCCAACATATCTTGCAAGCATGCCGTACGCGAAGAGCTAGGTATTTGCGCAGTAAACAGGTTGTCGCGAACAACAGTCGAATTTTGTAATTCTGTGCAGCAGCGGCTTAAAGTTTTAACTATTTGATTATGATTACCATCGATGGCAAAGATTACTTTTTGATGACTAGCAAGTAATTGATCGACGTCGGCTGTGACACGTGTTTTGCCATGGTGAATAATTAAAACTCTATCTGCGATATCTTCAACTTCTGGCAGTACGTGCGATGAGAATATAATCGCTTTATTCTTGTCTTTCAGGCCTCGTAAAATGTTTCTGAAATCTTGACGCTGCAACGGATCAAGACCTGAGAAAGGTTCGTCAAGGATTAGCACCGGTGGATCACCCAGTAAACAGTCAGCGACGCCAAGGCGCTGTTTGAATCCTTTAGACAAGGCGTCGAAGCGCTGGTGCGAACGATCCTCAAGGGCCACCAGTTTCATGACACGCTGGACTTCGTCCGTACGCTGACGACGTGCGATACCTTTTAGTCCTGCACGGTAGCGTAAATATTCATGCACATATAGCTCATTCGGAGCCACGAAATTCTCTGGTAAATATCCGACTAAGGCCCGGGCCTGAACCGAGTTCTTGCGTAGAGACAAACCATTTATATAGGCTTCGCCGCTTGTCTGCGGCAAATATCCGCTGAGTATTTTCAAGGCGGTAGATTTTCCGGCGCCATTGGGGCCTAGAAAACCCAAAATCTCGCCACGCCGAACACTTGCCGACAAATTGTCAAGTGCTACGGTGCGACCGTATTGTTTACTCAAGCTTTTAGTTTCAATCATCTACTGCTGGGTAGGCACAAAAAATGCCAGGGCTAAAGGATACAATCCCCTAGCCCTGGTGAGTAGTCGCGCATTAGCGCGCTATTAAAAAGGTCTATTCTTTAACTTCGAAATCGGCGTCGATAACGTCGTCGTCTTGATTAGAAACAGTTTCTGCCTGTGGTGGCTGCTGCTGTTGCTGCTCGGCAGCACTAGCTTCATACATTTTTTGGGCTACCGGCTGAACAGCTTGGTTTAATGCTTCAACTGCGGCATCGATTGCGGCTAGATCTTCGCCTTTAAGCGCAGTCTTCGCCTCGGCGATTTTCTCTTCGATTGCAGACTTGTCTGCCTCGTCGATTTTGCCTTCGTTTTCATTAAGCATTTTCTCTGCTTGCCACACTGTTTGATCAGCTGTATTGCGCTTGTCAGCAACATCTTTAGCAAGTTGGTCTTGTTCTTTGAATTTATCGGCGTCATCACGCATGCGCTCGATTTCTTCATCGGAGATACCAGAAGATTGTTCAATCGTAATGTGCTGCTCTTTGCCGGTGGCCTTATCTATCGCACGAACGGACAAGATACCATTAGCATCTATGTCGAATTCTACTTCGATTTGTGGCTCGCCACGTCGTGCAGAAGGGATTCCGTCGAGAGTAAAGGTGTCGAGTCGACGGTTGTCGACTGCCATCGGACGCTCGCCTTGCAGTACTACACACTCAACCTTATCTTGGTTGTCGGCAGCAGTACTGAACACTTCTTTCTTGGTAGTCGGAATTGTTGTATTACGCTCGATGAGCACAGTCATTACACCGCCCTGAGTTTCTAAGCCCAAAGATAATGGAGTAACGTCGAGCAACACTAGGTCTTCGACATCGCCTGACAATACACCGGCCTGAATTGCAGCGCCTTGCGACACAACCTCATCAGGGTTCATTGATTTGTTAGGCTCACGCTGGAAGACGTCTTTAACGATATCTTGAACGCGTGGGATGCGGCTTGAACCGCCTACCAGTAACACTTCGTCGATTTCGGAAGCATCTACGCCAGCATCTTTAATAGCTTGCAAGCATGGCTTTTTACAGCGCTCAAACAAGTCTGAACAGAGTGATTCGAACTTAGCACGCGACAAAGTTAGCATCAAGTGCTTAGGGCCTGACGCATCAGCCGTAATAAAAGGCAAGTTGATTTGTGTCTCAGAGCCAGAGCTTAATTCACATTTTGCTTTTTCACAAGCCTCTTTTAGACGCTGTAGCGCCATCTGGTCTTTGCGCAAATCGATGCCATTATCCTTCTGGAATTCAGCAGCTACATAATCGATGATTGCTGCATCGAAGTCATCGCCACCAAGGTGTGAATCACCTGATGTAGAAAGCACTTCGAATACACCATCGCCCATGTCTAGGATAGACACATCGAAAGTACCGCCACCAAGGTCAAACACAGCAACTTTGCCAGACTTGTCTTTGTCGACACCATACGCGATTGCTGCCGCAGTTGGCTCGTTAACGATACGTGCTACTTCAAGGCCAGCGATTGCGCCAGCATCTTTAGTAGCTTGACGCTGAGCGTCGTTGAAGTAAGCAGGAACCGTAATAACGGCCTGCGTAACCTTACCACCTAAGTAGTCTTCGGCGCATTCCTTTAAGTAGCCCAAGATATAAGAGCTAATTTCAGGTGCAGAGTATTCTTTGTCGCCAACTTTTACCTTTACAAAATCGCCTGCCTTTGAGGTGACTTCGTATGGCATGTGACTGCTTAATTCGCCTAATTCTTCACTACGCACGCCCATAAAACGCTTGATGGACGAAATAGTGTGTTTAGGATTAGTTACTGCCTGCCGTTTCGCAGCGCCACCGACCAAGCGTTGGCCGTTGTCTTGAAATGCGACTACAGATGGAGTGGTACGCCCACCCTCGCGGTTTGGGATGACTTTTGATTCGCCACCCTCTAGTACAGACACAACTGAGTTGGTTGTGCCTAGGTCAATTCCGATTATTTTTGCCATGATTATTATTGAGGATTACCTCGCTTAGTTATCGCAATAGTTGTGCCACCAAGATTCTGCCAAATTGGCAGGATGGTGCTAAAGCTCTTTGATTTTGCGATAAAGAGTGCGCTCACCCATGCCAAGCTGACGCGCGGCCAACTTACGGTTGTCACCACAGGCGACAAGGGTAGCTAAAATAAGTTGCTTTTCGACATCGGCCAGTTTTTTGCCTACAAAATGAGAAATAGCAAGCTCATCGGTCAATTCGGCATCAGTCACAATCGTCGCCGACTCGTTCTCAACCTTGCTGATATCAATCTCGTCAAGTCCGAAGGGCAAGTCGTCAATACCAAGCACTTTGTCGCTATCAAACAAAATCATGTTTTCAACAGCATTACGCAATTCGCGAATGTTGCCCGGCCAGTGATGCGCAACCAAATGCGCTAATGTTTCGCGCTCAAAAGAAGGCTGTGGATGCCCTTCACGGTCTGAGATCTCTTTGCAAAAATGATTAGCCAACAATGGGATATCACCGCGGCGTTCGCGTAATGGCGGGACTTCAATACCAACCACATTCAAACGGTAAAACAAATCTTCACGAAATTCGCCAGCCACAACTGCTGCTTCCAAATCACGATTGGTCGCGGCAACGATTCGAATGTCGATCTTACGCGGTTTATTACCCCCTACCGGAATGACTTCTTTGCTTTCAAGAACTCGCAATAACTTAGCTTGTGTGTCGAGTGACATTTCACCGATTTCGTCAAGAAATAAAGTACCGCCATCAGCGTATTCGAATTTACCTATCTTCGATTCTTGTGCGCCCGTGAAAGCGCCCTTTACATACCCGAAGAGTTCACTCTCTATTAACGACTGACTAAATGCTGCACAGTTGACTGCGACGAACTTGCGGCGCGAGCGTTTAGAGAGCTGATGCAGAGAATGCGCAACTAATTCTTTACCGGTACCCGATTCGCCAGTAATCAACACTGCAGCCATTGAGGGGGCTGCCTGCTTTATACGCGTAAATACCGACTTCATCGCCGCCGAATTGCCAACCATACCTTGCAATCCGAAGCGTTGGTCTAAAGCCTGATGTAGCTCTTCATTGTCAGAAAGAAGGCGTTGCGCCGTCAATTGGCGCTCGACACGCGCACGCAATTCACGCGCATCAATCGGCTTAATGATATAAGAAATAGCGCCTTCGTCCATGGCCGCGACTGCCGTTTCCGCCGAAGCGTAGCCGGTCATTACAAACACTCCTACTTCAGGAGTACGCTTATTAATATCGCGCAACAGATCTAAGCCTGAACCATCACCCAACATTAAATCAGTAATCACAATAGCGAAATCTCTTGCGCGCACCCGATCTACAGCTGCCTGAAAATGGTCAGCGATTTCTACTTTGTAGCCACTACGCTGCAAAACAGTTTGCACGACTTCTGCATGCGCAAGGTCGTCGTCAACTACAAGAATACGTTCGTTAGTCATTGGTGGCGGTGGTTAATGGAAAGCGCAGATGCACTTTGGTGCCGGACCCTGGCGAGGATTCGATGGACATTTTACCACCATGCGCTTCAACGATTCGGCGGACCGTAGCTAGGCCTAAGCCAGACCCTTTAGCCTTAGTCGAATAGTATACATCAAAGCATTTCTCAAGAGTATCGGCTGTCATACCTGGCCCGTCGTCGACGATATCGATGACTAGAAAAGCACCGTCTTTGCGACTGATAAAACTGATATTACCTGGCTTACCACTGGCTTCGATTGCTTGACGTGAGTTGATAATCAGATTGAGCAGTACTTGTCGGACCCGCCCTTTGTCTAGCCATATCTTTGGTAAGTTGACGTCTAAGTAGCTATGGAATTGAACACCTACCCTTGCGGACTCTGGTGCAGAAAACGCTATGACTTGTTCAAGCAGGCTATTAACAGATGCTGGATTGAATTCGAGTGAATCGGTGCTGGCAAAACGCAAAAAATCTTCAAGGATATTATTAAGGCGTTCGACCTCACTTGTTAATACTTCAACGGTGCGTAAAGTGCGGCGCGCCTTCGGAGAATTCTCGTCAACCCAATCTTCTTGCAATAACGTTAAATGCAAACCGATGGTGCTAAGCGGATTTTTCAGCTCATGCGCCAATCCACCGGCCAATCGCGCTAAAGTTTGCGGATCAACAGCGGGTGCTTTAGAACTTTTATCTTTGGTCATGAGTTATGCGCATTGCGCGCCTATAGAATAACGACGCCTTAAATTCTTAGCATTGTCTAATTTAGCATTCGACCTTTACACCGCAGATGGCTTACAAACAGCCATTAAACTACTCGAAGCCGGTGAAGTAATCGCCCTACCCACCGACACTGTGGCTGGGCTGGTGGTTACTGCTAATTCGCCCACTGCCGCTGACAAATTGTCGGCCCTAAAGAATTCTGCGCCAAACAAAGCCTATAGTTGGCATATAGGAAGCCTGCAAGCTTTGCAAAAGTCAACTCCGAGCCTACCCGCCGGAATCCATCCGTGGCTACTAGAAGTTTTGCAGAAACAAAGCACGGTGATTTTACCAAGCAGCTTTTTCGCCATCGATAAACAACTCGATTGGCAGCACCCGCAAGTGGGATTACGTTGGCCGCAAAATATCGACTTCCAGAATGTTGCGAAACAGATTGCATCCCCATTATTTGCTACTAGCATTAACGAAAGCGGACAGCAGCCCTTAGTCGGCGAAGAAATGATTGCATGGCTCGAAGCCCGTGAAATCCCGTATGCCATGCAATTGCACGACTGCCCACCTACGGCCAAAGCTTCTGCTGTAATTGAGGTGTTTCCACAGCCTAAGGTTTTACGTGGCGACGCCGATCTAGACATAGCTGAGCATATCGGTTTGTCCATTTTAATGCTGTGCACCGGCAACACTTGTCGTTCGCCGCTGGCCGTAGAACTCTTAAAGGCCGAAATTGCTTCTTCCTGGCAAGTAAAAGTCGACGCACTCAAAGACTTTGGATGGAATATAGAATCCGCCGGTACCTTTGCAATTGAGGGCCAAGAAATCAGCGAAAACTCGCGCTTGGTAGCTGCCGAAATCGGAATAGACCTTGCTGGCCATCGCTCGCAGTCATTGGCGACAGCTAGTCAATCTGATTGGGATATCGTGCTCGGCATGAGTCACAACCATTTATCCGCCTTAAGCGCCGATACTCCGGCCGCACTCTTTGACTTATCGGGTGGCGAAATAAGCGATCCCTTTGGCGGCGATAGTGATTGCTACCGCGATACACGCCAGCAATTAAAAGCGGCTGCGCAACAATGGGTGCGCGAATTAAGCAGCTGGCCTAACGCCTAAAGCCACAAATCGACGATCTGCCCGGTCGATGATGCAGCAAACATATGCTGCTGAAAGCCGAGGTCGGATAAACGACGGGCTACTTCTGCGAGCAAGCGCAAATGACCAAGCTTTTGGGTTTTCGGCACCAAGATCATCACAATAACTGTGGTGACTGAGCCATCGATGGCTTCGAATTCTAGGCCGTCTGGCATAATGGCCATGCCGACCATAAGGCCTGGTAGGCCTTCAACTGCAGCGTGCGGAACGGCTAAGCCGCCATCCATGCCCGTAGAGACAGACTTTTCACGCTGTAGTACTGCCTTTAAAGCATCATTGGTGACCTTTGTGGTGCAACCATTTGATTCACAAAGTTGCCGACATAACGCTTCAATCAGGTGCCACTTATCAGTGGCAGCTGGCCGTAGCATAACGGATTCTGGCTTAAGGTACGTAGCAACTCGCATCAATGGACTAGGATACTCCAAAACTGACATATAGGCTAGACTTAGGGTGCAATTATTTATGGAAGAAGGGCTATGAGCTAAACGTCCAAAAAACTTCACGGTTCAGCCTTTGTTACTAGTAGCTAAGAGTTTAGACTGATGTATCTTGCCTGCGGGCCCACACCACACAAATTGAGCACATGCTCCTAACATTACTCCTTTCGTTTACATCACTGCTGCCTTCGGCAGCACCACAAAATCAGCAGAACGACCTGGTCGTGCCGCAAGGCGTCATCGAAGACGATGGTGATTACTACACACTCGACCTTAGCGAAGTTGATGACGGCGGCCTGACATTGCGTCAGTTTGTAAAGATTTGCCAAATCAATACTGGCTTAAACTTTACTCTCGACGAGTCCAACTCATCGACTGTGCGCCAAAAGCTAGACAATAAGAAGTTGTTGCTATACGGCACCAAGCGTATTCACAAGGATGACTTTTATTCCTTCTTCCAAATCATGATGAAGATCAATGGCTTTGTTTGTGTGCAACAAGGCGCCGGAGATTTAGCTGTTATCGTTATCGTCGAAAACATCGGCGGCAACAACACGACGATCAAAGCTAATGCGCCGTTTGTCAACCAAGAAGATATACCTAAGTTTGCTGACAAGCCTGGCACTTATATCTACACCGTAGTTTCTCTTGAATACGCCGATGCTCAAGAGCTTGGCACTTCATTGCGTACTACATTAGGAGCAGGTTCTGGCGACAACAGTGCATTCATGGCATTGGGCGGAGAACAGGCCATCTTGATACAGGGCTATGGCCCGTTCGTTGCAGCAGCTGCACGCATGGTTAAAGTACTTGATACTAAGCCAGAAATCGTACAACCAGAATTCAAGAAGGTACGTCTGTTCGAAGCATCCGCTGAAGAGCTGGCAGAAATTCTGTCCGGACTCGTAAGTAGCTTGCAAGCCGTCGAACAAGTCGCTGGCGGCAATTCTCGCACTAACAACAATCGCGGATCTTCCGGATCTACTGCAAGTGGTATTGAGACAACAGTAACTGCTTACTCTCAAGACAATTCACTACTTATCACTGCTGCTCCTGACTTGATGCCAAGCATTTTAGATTTGATTGCGCAACTGGACACTACTGTTGAAGACCCACAATCTAATTTTCATTCGTATGCACTACAGTATCTTGCCGTAGATGACGTAAGTGATGCTCTGAGCAAATTCATTGACGACGTCGAAGTTGAAGAGCAAAAGACGCGTAGTAATACTTCCAACGCGCCACAGCGACAAGGAGTTGTCGTCGAAGCAGTTAAGTCAACTAACTCTTTGTTGGTCATGGCAACCAAGAGCAAGTGGCTAGAGCTACGTGCTCTGCTCGACACACTCGACCGTCGTCAGCCACAGGTGTTAATCGAAACAGCCCTGATTGAAGTCAGCTCTGACTTCTCCAAAGAGATTGGCATTGAGTATGCAAATGTGCAAACCCCAACGGGTAATACGCAAAAAGGCTTTGGATTTACTTCGGTGGGCATCACTACCGGCGACACTCTAGGCGGCGCGCGTCTACCCTCGCCAACAGCTGCTGGTCTAACCTACGGCATCTTCGATGGCGAAGATTTAGGTATACCGTTTATCTTGCAGGCTGCGCAAGCACGTAATGATTCAAACATTCTGTCCGTGCCTTCGGTATTGGTTGCTAACAACCAGACAGCTACGATCGTGTCTTCAGACCAAATACCCTACCAAACCTCAAATGCCGTACAGGGCGCTGTCTCTGCTGATGTGGCATATGCTGAAGCGGGCATCACCTTGGTGATTTCGCCATCGATTTCGGCCGAGAAGTATTTACGCTTGAGCATCTCGCTTGACGTCAGTGCTTTCCGCGGAGAAGCAAGCGGCAGCTTACCACCACCAACAGTAACGCGTAAAATTGAAACTGTGGTGACTCTTCCAGATGGCGCTACCCTCTGGTTAGGTGGTATCATCCGTAATGACTCTACAGAGAGTGATAAAGGTATTCCGTACTTGTCGGATATCCCACTTATAGGCTGGTTGTTCGGGTCTAACTCGAAGACAGAAATTAAGACTACGCTCTTCTTCTTCTGTACACCACGTATCCTCGAAGATTTCGAAGAACTAAACGATATCTCTGAAAAAGGTAAAGCACGTGCGGCTGATACTATTGGCCTTGATCGCCTACGCATGGTTGACCCCGACTTTGATTTAGAGTTTCCTGCCGATATCATCTTGCCGCAAGATGATGATGAAAACGGAGAAAGCGATACTGCGCAGCTAAACCTGTCGGCGTTCGCTAATCCAAGCTACTCAACTTCTGGTGGCGTAACCGAAAACGTTTCGGAAGACAATA
>JBLINB010000034.1:0-17539 GCA_047638975.1 Myxococcota bacterium | reverse complement strand
TCGCGGGTGAGAATCCTGCAGATTTCTAAGCGTGACGGGTGATTTCCACTTAATTCGTTACGAGACCACACGACTAAAAATGAATTATCACCAAGAGTTTCTGCGTCTGGTTTGGTACAACTGTCTCTGCCCAATTGGTATACATCTAAAGTAGGGTCACCGAGGCGTTCAGTGGTAAACAGCTTAAAGCCATCTGCCGGTGAAGACCCGATTGGAGCTAAAATGTTAACCTCTACGGCTTTTGCGTCTCCACTCAGGCTCGTATGGTTAACAACGATGACGTCGCCATAACGATTAACGGCAATAACAGCGTGGTCCGCATTAGACTGGCCAAGAGTATTAAGTTCTAGAGTGTCACCAAGGTAGTAGTCTGCTTGGAGCGCATAAGAATGTGTGCAAAATGAAGAGAGTACTGCAACAAGTTTAAGGAGTCGTAAGTTTGGCATGGCAAGGGGAGATTTTTATTACTGTACAATACAGCAAGAGTAGTACCTAAATATAGCACTAATTAGGACAACCACGGGTGTGATTTCGTTAAAAGATGAGCACAACTCACAAATAAGCCTAAAAAGGCCACAATAAAGGGATAAATGTCCATTTTGTTGCGGATATTGAAGCGGAGTGCGTGGAAACCTAAAGCAATACTAGTCACAAAAGATAATGGCATGTCAATGTAGGCTAGAACGGAAAACATCTTGATAAAACTCGCTAATGCAATAAACAAGGTGAATAATGCGAATAGAAGAGCAAGTAATGATACTGGAACGCGCGCAATAGCCATTAGCTAAGAGCAGTGAGCGCGGCTTCAAGGCGTGGTAAACATTGCTCGAGATCAGCGACGCTTACTGCACCAACACTAGCACGAAACCATCCGTTTTCATCATCTTGCTCAACGCCAAATGCTGCAAATGGAACTACTCCGAAGCCAGCACTTTGGAGTAGGTAAGAGCGGACATCTTCGTTGTTTTTAAGGACCATTCCGGAAGGTGTCTTTTTGCCGTACAACAAGAATTGTACAGAAATATAAATAGCACCCTGTGGCTCGATGGAGTCACAAGCAAAGCCATGTTCTCTTAGTTTCTGAATGCCGTCATGCAAGCAATCAAGACGCTCGCGTACACGTCCGATCATGTCACTCTGCCATTCGCTGATCGCTGGAAGGTTACGTAACCACTTAGCAGTTGCTACTTGCACTGGCAGTGGCGCCCATGTTCCTATATGTGTTCCTAGAGCTACTAGTTTTCTGGTAATTGCTGGCGGCCCAACGAACCATCCACAACGCAGTCCGGTGGCTGCGAAACTTTTTGAAATGCCATCGCAATGAATGACGTAAGGAGCGCATTCAGGGACCAATTGCACCGGTGAGAAATGTTTGTGATCATCGAAGACTAAGAGCGAGTATATTTGATCGAACAACAGGTAAAGAGGCTTTTCGCCTGCCGCCTGTCGCCGTTCGTTCTCTTCAACGATGAATTCTCCGAATTCGCGCAAATCTTTTTCGGGCATCACGCCACCCGATGGGTTTTGCGGACTGTTAAGTACAATCATTCGGGCGTCACGTACATGTGGCTTGAGCAAGTCGACCGTTGGCTGAAAGGAATCTTTGCGTAAGGTTTGAATGCCACGAACCCGTATCTGACAGGTATCGCCATAATTGTGGTTATTCCAGGAAGGGACAGGGAAGAGTACTAACTCGCCCGGATCAACTAGTAATTTATATGCCGAGTATAGGGAAGGGCGTCCGCCTGAAACAATTGCAATACCATCGATTGGGTAGTCGAGGTTGTGATTGCGCATAAAGCTTTCTTTCACTGCTGCACGCAAATCGGGGATGCCGGCACTTGGTGGGTAATTGGTATGCCCGTCATTTATTGCATCAATCAGATATTGACGTAAAAGGTCAGGAATCGGAAATTGCTTAGGGGAGAAGTCGCCAACAGTTAAGTTGGCTACTTCTTCATTCCGGTCAAGCATTTCGCGAATCTCTTGGCCAATGCTTAGAATCGATGAACCGCTCATAGAGCTAGCCATGTGACTAAACCCACGCTTGGCCTCTTCAGTGCCGATGTCGGAAGGAATTCGAATTAATGATTGTGCTTGTTCCACAACCTAATATTCTATCTTAGCGCAGGCGTTTTAGATAGCGATCTCGTAGCTGTGATTGATGTGAGACGAGGTCGACTTCGAGTCCGCCAATGAATAATCGCTGTATCGGCACGCCACTTTCTAGCGGGTCTCCTGCGCACAGCATGAAGCTTGCTACCTTGCCAACGTCGATACTGCCGATGTATTGTTCGAGGCCCAGAATTTCAGCTGCGCCTAGAGTAATGCTATGCAAGGCATCAAAGTTGTCGTCGACCGCCCATGCCTGTGCAGTCGCTGCTTGGAAAGGCAGGTTACGGGTGACTCGCACAGCGTCGGTGTACAAAGCAACATTACATCCTGCAGCGCTCAGCAATGATGCTGCGCGGTAAGGAAAATCGAAAGCGGCTTGTGCTGACCTTCCTGGCAGAGCATGAACAGGGCCAGTAATGACTTTAGCGTGGTCGGCTCCGAGGAAACCGGCAACTTGATAGGCCTCTTTTCCTGAAACATAAACCACATTTAGCTGGTGCTTTTTGACCCATTCGCGTGCTGCCATAATGGTTGCTGCAGAATCAGCCTGCAAGAAAATTTGCTCGCCATCTATGAAGTAAGGAGCGAGTGCTTCTAGCTTGCTGTCACGTTGCGCATGCAATTCAACTGCAGCATACTCTTTAGTTAATTCAATCCACTCATCAAGCTCTTCGATAGAGTCTGTCGCCGTTGGGCCATCACTTTGCTCGAAGCGTGCGGTGCGCGGGAAGTTAATGAACAAACCATGTGTTTTGATCACCATGTCGGCGGTCGATGCGCCAGCCAATTGAATCAGTGCGCCCTGACCACGAATGCGTCCACGACCGGGTTGGGTGAGTACATAAGACACACCCGTCATACGCGTAATATCATGGTGCTTAGAATCGGCATGTATAGCGACAGCCACAGTTAAGTCGGCCTGATCGCTACCAATTTCAACGGTGTCATCACTTGCGCGTATAGATTCAATCTCAATCAAGCCAGTGCTGTCGAGAGTGTTTATGAACCCGGGGTAAAGGTCGAGACCATCTGCATCAATAATTTCTAAATTAGCACGCATCGGAGGCTTAGTACGGCCACGGTAAATGTTTTCGATGATGCCATTCTTCACTAAGACGCTACCGTTGAATGCCTCCTCGCTTACTGGGTGGATCATCGCGTTCTGAATGTAGAAAGCAGTACCCTGCGCTAAGTTGGTGAACTCTTGCATGAGTTCAGGATCAATCTCTTTTACAGCTGGACTTTCGCTGTCGCTGGCTTGGTGTGCATTAGCAAATTCAGCGACTTGCTGAGCGTATTGTTCCCAGCGCGAGTCGACATCTTGCGGGCTTTCATACAGTACATCGCCTTGCGCCAAGGTCAGTAGGCAACGTGCATAGTTGCTTAGCGGGTGCGTATCAAACACACTGATGGTGGCATCTTTACCGACTTCAAGACTGCCAAGGCGGTCTTCTAAGCGCAGTTGCTTAGCACTATTAATAGTACACGTAGCCATCGCCTCTTCGTAGCTTAAGCCGCCATAAAGCATGGCCTTGGCTGCCTCAGTATTCAAGCGACGAATCATTTCGTCGGAATCTGAATTTATAGAAACAGTTACTCCGGCTTTATGCATAATCTCTACGTTCCAGGGGATCGCATCCTTGACTTCGTATTTGTAAGCCCACCAGTCGGAGAAAGTGGAAGCCATTGCGCCCACAGCAGCCATCTCTTTGGCAACTTTATATCCTTCAAGCACGTGCTGGAAAGTTGGACGTTCGATGCCAAAGTCAGCACACACTTTTAAGAACATCAATAACTCATCAGCACGGTATGAGTGACACTGCACATGAATTTTGTTATCGAGGATGTCGGCCAATACTTCAAGTCGTACGTCTTGCACAAAGTTTGGCCAACGTCCTTGTTCGGCGAGCTGGCGTTGTAGTCGGTAGTCTTGTGCGGCGATGAATGCGCGGCGGTAAACAGCGTCGACTCCGACGCGGGTGTTCGGGAAGCGTTTGCCCCAAGAGCCAGACCAGTTTGATTGCTTGACGTTTTCGCCAAGTGCAAACTTGATGTTCTGTGCTGCATCTTCGATTAACAAATCATTGATTGTTGGCTCCCAGTAGTTGAGCTCCCAGGTAGCTGCTTGCCCGCCAATAGGGTTTGCAGAACCATGCAGCGATAGCACCACGGTGGTGCCGCCTGCCGCTGCACGCCAGATACCAACGTCTTGCGGACGGATCATGTCGGCAATGCGACATTCTGCTGAAATCGCAACTCTACCTTCATTGATTGAGTCTAGCGCTAGATGCGAGTGCGCGTCGATAATCCCGGGCATAATGTGCCATCCTTCGGCGTCAATAATGGAGGCGCTTGATGGTGGCGCAAGGTTTTCACCTATCATTGCGATTTTTCCGTCAGTTAACAATAAGTCAGCAATGCTTGGAGCGCTGCCGTCCATGCGATAGAGTGTTGCTCCGCGCAGGAATAAATTTGTAGACTTATCTAGTGCCCACTTTGAATGCGGAAGGCGGAACTCATCGTCATCGATAGGATACTGTGGATGCCCGAGGTTTGAGAGTGCTTCGCTATCGTCATCACCTTCAGCGTCCTTGTCATCAGCCTTCTTATCATCACCATCAGGGGGTGAGCCTTTTAGCATACTGCCTGTGACCTCAAGATCGCCAAATGGCGTCTTCGCTGTGCCTTTTACTTTGTCGCCGCTCCGTTGTAGCACGATGTCAATGTCGCCGTTCACCTCTTCTACATAAAAGGAAAAGCTCAAGGAGTCGTCGGTGAATACGACCTTCTTGCAGTCAAGGGTATCGGCTTCATTGCCTAGTTCGAAAGTGACTACACTATTTTCAGCGAGCTCGGCGGTAATGCCGAACTCGCGCTTGCCCATCGGAGAATTAATGCCTAATTTCCAGCTGCCCTCAAGGCTAGATGCGTGACCATCACTCTCGTTACCAGTATCGTCACCGTCTTCGTCGCTAATGTAGCGGAAGGCAACGCCATTACTAAACATCCAAGTCGTTTTCTGTAAGCCGTCGCTGAAAGGAGCGGCGCATAACATGTAATCGCTTAAGGTGTTGTAAGACTGAATAATGTTTAACACGTCAGAGGATAGTGCTTGGCGCAAATCGTCGGCGCCTAGTCCGGCGTCAATTAACTGTTGGCAGCGCTCATCAAACTCATTAGCATCAGTAGGTGGTAATAGTCCACACCAAACGCCACTTTCACGCAGTTTTAAGAAAGCAGTGACCTGCTCATGATGTAAGCGTCGAGCTTCATTGCGTTGTGCAAGTGGTGTATGCCAGTACTCGCGTTGCGCGTTATCAAGCTCTAAGTCTTCTTCACTTTTTGGTGCTTCGTCAAAATCCATCTGGTAAAGCACTGCTACACGTTGCTTCAGTAAACGCTCGCTATGCAAATGTGCATCACGTCCACCATAGATAACCCAGGTACGGTCTTGAGCGTCGTAATCGCGCTGCAGATCTAAAAAGTTTTCGATTTCACGTGCTGAATTCGCCCGCACTACCACAGTTTCACCTAATTCAATAGCAGGGTAAACCTGGTTTGTAGACTGTAACAAAAATATTTGGCGCAACACAGCGAGGGCAGACATCGGTGTGCCTGGATAGCCGCCGGTGTCACTACGTAATGACATAAAGCTGAGGCCGTCAGCATTGATAATGGCATGCGCTAAATCTTGATCATCAAATGCAATATGTGCAGCCTGACCTTGCAGGATTCCTTTATCCGGAGTCAAATACGCTGAGCTAAAACCTAGCTTGCGCCAATCACTTTGCGCATCGTTGTTCCAGGAGGCATAGTCTGCAATGCGCATATGCGCTAGATATGCTTCTTGGTCACCTAACTCCATGCCAGTAATCGGTCCTTGTCGTGGATCCGATTGCATTGCAGCAAACGCGTTAACAGGACGCTCGCCGCGCTTCTTATCGTAGCTGGCGTTAACCATGCCAGGGTAAAGATAAGCGTTGTTGCCGTCTATTTGAGTTAAATGCGCATAGTCGGTTACGGATTCTTCGCTATTAAGAAACTTGACGTCTTCTTTGCTCAGTACAACTAAGCTCTGGGTTATGAATGTTCCGTCACTTTGCCAAACTTGTACGTTATTTACGACAAAAGGGGCGTGAATGGTGTCGGATACTTGCGAGATAAGTGTGCTGCAAAAGAGTAGCGCAAAGGAGAGCAGGGTGACCGTGCGTTTTAGCATGAAAGATGTTATCTTATCCAAAGTGAATACCACCACCTTTCTCTTAAACCTTGGCGCGACGGTTTTCTTTCTCGCATTAGCTATCCGCTCAGGAAAAATGGGCGTACGCAAGCAGCATTTTTACTTTGTGGCGCTAACTTTTCTCTCGCTTATGGGCTCTGTCTGGCAGGCCGAGCTATACGGAAAAGGCTTTGTGTTTAATCAAACTCGACTAATAGTGCACTTGTGTTTTGCCTTCGGCGCGTTGCTTAGTTTTCCTGGAGTGGTGTTCTCTGGTCGCATGCTCATGCATAAAGCGACTTGGCGTAAAGCGCACAAGCGCTGGATAGGGATTTTCGTTTCGCTAGTTGCCTTTTCGGTACTAACCGCCATGTGGATGTTCGTCGATGCCCAAAGCAAGACGTAATATCTTTAGTGGATGCTGCGTACGTTGTTGTTCACCGCTTAAGCGTAAGTGCGCATCAATTTGAATGCGACACCCAGCATTTGAAGACAGAATAAGTTGCGGATCTGCAGCACTAAGGCATTTCGATTTGGCGGCACCCATGGCTGCCGATAACTGCGGTTGACCGACCATAGCTGCACCGCCAGCGCCACAGCATAAATCACTATCCGCGAAATCGAGTAGCTGTAACTGCGGAATATCAGAGAGCATTTTATTCACTAACTGCGAATCGTGCTGTAAGTGCTTAAGATGACATGGCATCACCCAACAGGCGGTTTGCGGCACATCTCTTAATGCACCACGCAAACCTTGAGTCGCCAAGAAAGTGAGTGGGTCGTGATAAAAGTCGGCGCCACTTTGCTGTTGTAGATGCGAACTGCAGCCGGCTGAAAGGGAGATGACATATCCAAAAGAACTCAATTGTTTCGCGCTAGCACGTGCTAATTCTATTCCACGATCTACTTCTCCAGAATGATAATGGATAGCTCCGCAACAGTTCTGCTGCGAAGGAATATGCACTTCGAAACCTTGCTGGTTGAAGACGGCAATAAAATCATCGATAACGTCGGCGTGTATTTGCCGTTCAACGCATCCCAGTTGTAAGGCTACTTTAGCGCGTAATTCGCCTTGCGCAGCATAGACTGTTTGCTTGGCATTAAACCCCCGTGGACGCTCTGGAATGAGCATTAAAGCCCGCGCGAATTTACTGCTCGGTAGCTTGCGTACACAAGCGAATAGCTTTAGGCGTGACAATACCCTTAATCCTAATCCACAAAAATTACTGAGGTGCTTTTTACTAGTCACCCAGCCAATCAACGAGGAACGTGGCTTAAGGTGTTGCTGCAATAAACCACTGTAATCGACATTTGACGGACAGCTAGATTCACAAGCATGGCATTGTACACAGCGTTCAAGGGCCGGCTGTATGTCATTAAGGTCAAGGCGCTGCTCCTCGACGGCGCGCATTAACCACAGGCGTCCGCGTGGTGAATCGCTCTCTATACCCGTGGCGCGATAAGTGGGGCAAACGTCGATGCATAATCCACAATGCATGCAGTCGTCGGTGCTGAAATTAGACATCGCTAAATTTTTCTCCAGCAGGGCATAATGCCAACTGAATGGCCTCTAGGTGTTCGTTAGAAAAATCACGGGCAGTTTCACAAGGATATTGCCAACTGTTCCAGTCGAAGCTTGCATGCGGTGGCAACTCAGGACGCGATTCAGCAGACGTGCATCCTGGATGCTTGTCGAATGCGCGCTGTAACTTCAGTAACAATGGATACCCATCTGCTTCGTCAACTGCACTTAGGTAATCACGCTGCACTTGATGATGATATACGATGAGCACCTGCTGCATTCCATCGGCCACTGCGGCTGTAGGGCGCAAGTCGTGGTTGGCATAGGCTAAATAATCTTTGAGAGATAGTCTGTAATAATGCCAACGTTGGCAGAGTGGCCGCAAGCGTAAAGTGAAAGATAAAGGCTTTGCGAGGGTGTTGCGGCTGCCGAGTAATAAACGTGTAAGGTCGTATCCTGCAACGGATTTGACCACTCGCGCGCCACTGTTAATGGTCTTGCCGTCTGCCAATAGCCAGCGTGCGCCAAGAACTTGGTCGCGCAAGTATCCATAGGCACCTTGCCATAAATTAATACTGTCGTGCATCAACAAATCGTGAAGTGTTTTCTCGCCATCCGGATCATGCATGACGCCTAACATTAATTTATGTGGCACTAATTTTTTTTGCAGCATTGCTAGAGATGTCGTAGCTTTCACTACTACAATTTGTTCGGCTACGTCTAACTCGATGATATCTGAATTAGGCATGAGTCTTGCTGTGACGATGGAAAGCCTCGGCGCAACCACCGCCAAGTGGCAGCCCCCGATCAGGGTTCAACAATTGCTGCGGGTTAAAAGTACGACTGAGGCGTTGCATAATAGCGATTTCGTCGGCACTAAATTGCTCGGCTAGTAAATGTTGCTTTTCAAGTCCTACGCCATGCTCGCCAGTTATAGAGCCACCAAGTTCTAAGCACTTACGCAAAATCTCAGCGCCAGCTTTTTCTACAGTCGCGGCCTGTAAGGCATCACTCCCGTCATAAGCAAAATGAGGATGGATATTGCCGTCTCCGGCATGGAATAGATTTGCGCAAGACAGCTTATAGCGTTGGGTTACTTCATCGACGAAACGCATGATGTTAGCTAGCTGTGAACGCGGAACGACGCCGTCCATAACATAGGAATCGGGGGCTAATTGTCCTAGAGCTCCGCCAGCGCCTTTACGACCTTTCCATAATAAGGCACGCTCGGCAGCGGTATCCGCCATTTTGACGCTTAGAGCATTCGAATAGGTGAAACATTCATTAGTTAGCTGCTGCTGCGCCACAACATGATTTTCATCGCCTTCGATTTCGACGATGAGTATTGCTCCAGCATCACGCGGCATGCCGGAACGATAAATCGAATCTTCAACAGCATTAATCGCCTGCTGGTCCATCACTTCAAGAGCGACGGCTTCAATACCATGCTTGACGATCTGACTCACACAATCGCAGGCCTGTTCGATGCTCTCAAAAGCGGCGAGTGAAGTCTTTACTGCTTTTGGAATTGGCGTGAGATTTAAATGTAACTCTATCACTATCGCTAGCGAACCTTCGCTCCCGCAAAACAATCCGCGCAAATCAAGTTCGCTGTTGTCGTGCCCGCTGTGTCCCCATTCTTCGACTTTACCGTTAGCAAGTACCACTTTTACTTTACGTAAGTGGTTGGTGGTGGTGCCGTGGTGAAAGCACATCGGGCCGCCGGCATTTTCGGCAACATTACCACCAAGGGTGCATACCGATTGTGATGCTGGGTCAGGGGCATAGCGTAAACCAAACTGCTGACAATGCTCACTTAAGCGCGCATTCACCACCCCAGGCTCGACAATAGCCAATTTGCTAGCGGCGTCAATTTTAAGAATACTCTTAAGTCGATTAAGACCAATAATGACGCCGCCTTTCTTGACCATTGCACCAGCCGATAATCCGGTGCCTGCACCGCGCGCAGTGAAGGGTACTTTTGCTGCGGATAAAATCTTTACGCAGTCAATAACTTGCTGTTGCGTATCAGGTAAAACGACAGCTGCCGGTTCGCATCGGAACAAGCTTAAGGCGTCAGATTCATAGACTAATAAATCAGCTGCGCTAGTAAGCACATGCTCTTTACCAGCAACTTTTCTTAACTGCGCTATCCATTTCATGAATCGTTGACATTAATCTTCGGCAACCAGCGTGGCGTGCGCTCTTTATAGCGTGCATACCCATCACCAAAACTTAGCTCGGCGTCGCGCTCTTCAATGGGCGCGACAAATACAATCCATATGGTCAGAACCACGATTAATAATAAGCGATCGACACTCACTTCTGGCATCGCCCACAACATTAAGATGAATCCGAGGTTCATCGGTTGCCTAATTAGAGAGAATGGCGGTAAAGCCACGAACTCTTGTTTTGGCGTCGAACGACCGGCTTCAATGGCGCGTAGATGCGGAAGGGCAGCTAGCCCACCTGCGCCAAGAACGACAGCGCTCCACACAACAATTCCTAGACCGAACAGTTGTATGATGACCATAATAGTGGCGAAAATGCCTGAACCAGTATCCCACAATAATGGGCCACAGTTGTTCCAACAGATCACTAGCAAGAACAATGTTATACCGGTAAACAAAACATACAGTGGACGCTCTGCTTCCGGGCCGAAAGGCTTATTGAGCCACTTGCGTCCGATTCCACGGGCAAAAAAAGTATGGCTAGCTGTAAAGGCTAATAATAGTATAAAATCAACAAATAATAGGTAGATGCCAGAGTCTAGATTTGCGCTATCTTCGATACCAATGAGCAGGCGCGAAAACCCCATTGCGCCTAGCAGCGACAATAATGGCCCTAACGATAGCCATATGGCCAATCCGAGACGACGCTTTGGCTTGCTCTCTACGGGCTCGTCAAAGACATCAGGCACCGGCTCGACGCGTCGTTGCTTACGTGCTGAACCGGGTCCTGTTACTTTTGACATTATTTAAAATTACTTAGCACGTGTAATTGACTTAGATTGCATGAATAGCAATAAGTAATCACGTCCACCAGCTTTAGAATCTGTGCCAGATAAGTTGAAGCCACCAAATGGGTGGGCACCAACTAAAGCACCGGTGCATTTACGGTTTAAGTAAAGATTGCCACAGTGCAATTCGACGCGCGCGCGCGCGATTTTATCTTCGTCTTTTCCGAAGTAAGAACCGGTTAGACCATAGTCAGAATCGTTGGCTGCTTCGATGCCTTCATCGAAGGAATCTACTTTATGTACAGCGATGACTGGTGCAAATAACTCAGTTTTGAAAATGTAATCACTGCGCTTTACACCTGTAAATACAGTTGGCTGCAAGAACCAGCCTTCTTCGCTAGCGCGCTCGCCACCAGCAACCAGTGTGTTGCCATCTTCTTTTGCCTTTGCAATGCCAGTTAGCGCACCGTTAAGCGCCGACTCGTTAATGAGCGCACCCACATAAGTAGACTCTTCACTTGGGTGGCCGATAGTTGTCGCTTCTACCAAAGGTAAAAACTTTTCCATAAACTCATCGTGAATTTTAGAGTGCAAAATCAGGCGCGATAATGCTGAACACTTTTGTCCGGAGTATCCGAAGCCGGCGGCATGCGAGCCGGTGACTGCGGCATCGATATCTGCGTCTTCATCGATGAACATAAAGTCTTTACCGCCCATTTCAGCTACAACACGCTTCAGCCAAATTTGACCGTCCGGAGTTTGACCTGCTTTGGCGTAAATCTCTTTGCCAACTTCGGCGGAGCCGGTGAATGAAATGAAGCGGGTGAGTGAATGCTCTACTAAAGCAGCTCCGACTTCGGCGCCGCCACCAGGGCAGAATTGGAGTACGCCAGCTGGCAAACCGACTTCTTTCATTAACTCGATGAACATGTAAGCAATGCCAGGGCTTTCCGAAGCAGGCTTAAGTACCACCGTATTGCCTGAAACAATAGCTGCGGTGCACATTCCGACCATAATCGCTAGTGGGAAATTCCATGGTGGAATGATTGCGCCTACTCCGAGTGGGATATAGATCATTTCATTGTCCTCGCCCGGGGCCGGGGTAATCGGCTGGGTACGTGCATAACGCAATGCTTCACGTGCGTAGAACTCTATGAAGTCGATGGCTTCGGCAGTGTCGCCATCCGCTTCGGCGCGAGTCTTGCCAACTTCGTAAGTCATCATTGCCGAAAAATCATGTTTGCGCAAACGCATAATACGTGCTGCCTTAAAGAAGAATTCAGCGCGATCTTCAGCACTGCGCCTTGACCATTCGCCAAAGGCTTTATGTGCGCCGACCAATGAGCGCAAAGCATCATCGCGATTACCCTTTGAGCAATTAGCAACAACACGAGATGTCATGGAAGGGTCGGTAGATTCGAAAGTGCCATTGCCACCTTCGCAGTCTTCGCCGTCAATCCATAGGCGGCAGACCACTGGCAAGCTAGCTTCAGCTTTAGCTAAGGCAGCGTTGTAAGCAGTGCGATTTTCATCGGTGCTAAAGTCAGTGAAGGGTTCGTTGGTGAAAGTAGTAATTTCTGAGGTGCTTTGCATGATTTTAAGTAGGGGACGTGTACTTGGTAGTGTCTATATTATGCCGAAATTCTTGCATTTTTGCATCACTTCGATCGGCATAAGCTTGTTTACGCATTTTTTTCTTAACAGGCGGGATTAATGGCGTCAATAGGCCGAATTCTGCTTTCATCGGCTGGAAAGACCCAGACGGCGACTCTGAAATATGATGGCACAGTGCGCCGAGCAGTGTTTCGCGTGGTGGAGTGACCAATTCTTGGCCATGAATCAAGCGTGCCATATTTATCGCCGCCATTAGGCCGCTGGCAATATTACCTAGATAGCCTTCCATACCGGTAATTTGCCCGGCGAAAAACAGCTGCGGATCTTTACGGAATTGCATCGTCGAGTTCAGCATCTGCGGCGCATTCAGGAAGGTGTTGCGGTGCATTGAGCCTAAGCGTGCAAATTCAGCATTAGCCATTCCGGGTAGAGTGCGCAATACGCGTTGCTGCTCGCCATAAGTGAGATTGGTTTGAAATCCGACTAGGTTATAAAGAGAGCCCTGCACATTTTCTTTACGCAGTTGAATGACGGCATAAGCCCAACGCCCAGTGCGCGGGTCGTCGAGCCCGACTGGACGCATGGGGCCGAAGCGCAATGATTCACGTCCACGCGCTGCAATAATCTCTACAGGCAGGCACCGCTCAAAAAATTGTTTAGCTTTTGGGTCGTCGGCTTCGAAGCCTTTCAACTCGTGCTTTTCTGCAGCTAATAGCTCGTCGACGAAAGCGTAATACTGCTCTTTATCAAGCGGGATATTTAGATAATCGGCATCACCGTTATCATAGCGAGCAGCGGCAAAAACGATATCAGTGTCGACACTGTCGGCAACCACTACAGGCGCAATAGCATCAAAGAAAGCTAAGTTGTCATTGCCACTAAGCCTTTGGATATCAGCAGCAAGCGCATCAGAGGTAAGGGGGCCGCTGGCGATGATCGTGTAGCCAGTGGTGGGTATCGCAGTAACCTCTTCGCGGATGATATCAATTAAAGGCTCAGCTTCGATGACCGCAGTCACTAACTCGCCAAATTGTTGGCGGTCTACAGCCAATGCGCCACCGGCGGGTACCGCACACTGCTCGGCCAGTGGTAATAAGCGGCATCCTAGAGTGCGCAGTTCGGCCTGCAATACACCACCAGAACGGTCGGCTAATTTAGAGCCCAATGAGTTAGAACATACTAACTCTGCGCAATTCGAAGTCTCGTGAGCAGCCGTTGTACGTATCGGACGCATCTCGTAGAGGCGTGCTCTAATGCCAGCTGCTGCAAGTTGCAGGGCCGCTTCCGAGCCGGCTAAGCCGGCACCGATGATATTGACAATAGTCATGTCTTTGTTGTTTTAAGGTTACCGAGGACGTTAACTTTAATAGAATAACCTAGTCATGCATTTACTAAAGCTACTTTGTTTAAGTTCGTTGATGTTGCCGGCGGTTTCGCTTACAGCTCAGCAAGACCCTTTGTCTGTCGAGTCCAAAATTGAACGTGTCACAGTCTATCCCGGCTTTGCCTTGATTGAGCGCGTGGCGCTAGTTCCAGCGCAAGTGGTGGGCAGCGATTTTTCGGTACTCATCAGCCCGTTGCCGATGTCGTCGCAACCAACCTCGTTTCAAACGCAGGTCGTTGGGCAAGCTCTGGTGGTGCAAGGCTTAGAAATGCGCAGCCGCATGAGCACAGCTGCTAATCATGTTAAGGCTGACAAGTTAAGCATTGAGCTAGCGTCCTTAAAGCAAAAACTGACAGTACAGACCTCCAAGGCAGCGGGTATTGACCTGCAAATCGAGGCCTTGTTGAACATGTCAGATTACGAAATTCAAGAGACCGCTGCGACTTGGGGGGTGCCAGAAGGCACGTCCGAACGCCTAGAGTTTTTACGTGAACAGATGACCGGTTTTAATGCTGAATCGCAACGCAACTCTGAAGCAATAGTCGATATAGAAAAGCAGATAAAAGATATTAATATGCAAATTCATGGCGCACGTAAAGCGAGTGGTAGCAAAGTTCGTGAGGCACAGATCAATTGTTTTGCGCAAAGCAGTGCGCCGACACAGATAAGACTGACTTATTTGGTGTCCGGCGCGCATTGGCAGCCATCCTATGACCTGAGAATTTCTACTGACCTTACCGGGGTTAGCGTTAAGTCAATGGGGCAGGTTCATCAACGTACCGGTGAAGACTGGAAAGACATTAGTTTGGTACTCAGTACTTCGATGCCGCAAATTGGTCTTGATCCGCCGCAGGTGCCTAATTTGGTAGTGAGTGTTCCGCGACCGCTCGCGCAGGCCAGGAACAGTAAGATGCCTACTGATGCAGCTATGATTGGCGTTGGCGGTGGCGCCGGCATAAGTGGCACTTATAAAGGCCCTGGTGATACGCTTTCTCCTTCTGCTCCGGCCCCCGTAGCGCAAGCGATAGATTTCGGAATCACCACTCAATTCGTGATGCCGGGCAAGGTAGAAGTAGCCATGAATGGCGAGGCACACCGTTTTGCTATCCGCACAGTGCCGCTTGAGGTAAAGCCCGAGCGCTACATCGTGCCGTCACAATCCGACAACGCTTATCTGCGTGCCGAAGTTAAGCACACCGGAGACAGCGTTTTGTTAGCCGGCACTGCAAAAATATTTTTAGGACCTGATTACTTAGGCGAATCTAGTTTTCCGTTAATGCGCCAAAACGATACCACTAATTTGAATTTAGGTATCGACCCCAATCTTGAAGTAGTCTACGAGACACTAGAAGATTATCGCGATGATCCCGGCGCATTTTCGTTATCATCAACTTCAAACATAACCCGACGTTATCGCGCCAGTCTGCATTTAGCTGCAAGCGCGCACGGCTCGATTAATGTAGTCGTTGAAGAATCATTACCTATTAGTAGCAGCAACAGCGTCGAGGTAGAGGCCGGCTCTATTTCGCCAGAGGCAGTTGATACTGAAGAAGCAAGACTTGCTAGAAAAGAAGCGGGCATCTACACCTGGAGATTCGTATTAAAACCAGGAGAGAGCCGAGAGGTTCTTTGGGGATACGCATTGTCTTTCGATGAAGAAGCTTCTCCAGTTATAGAAACCCGCTAAAAAATAGTGCTATGAAAAACTTAAAAGTAATTTCTTTGTTCAGCGTGCTGTTCTGCACTTCATCATTGTATGCGGTACAACAGGATTTAGCACTAGAGTCAAAAATCGAGCGTGTCACTGTTTATCCTGGCTTTGCATTAGTTGAGCGTCTGATTGATATACCAGCACAAACCGAGACTGGCGATTTCTCCATTGCAATTAGCCCACTACCATGGGCAGCAGAGCCGACTTCCTTTCAAACCGAAGCGCTAGATGGTGCGCTAGTCGTGCAAGGTTTAGACCTACGCTCGCGCATGAGTACTGTAGCTAACACCGCAAAGGCGGGTGCGCTAGGTGAGCAACTGGCCACGCTGCAGCAACAAATGATTGACGCAGTTGCCGCTCAAGAGGGTATAAAACTCCAAACAGCTGCCTTGAAAAATATAGCGGCAGACACCAATCAACCTTCGAATGACGTTTGGAAGTCGCCGGATAGTGTCGTGCAACGCTTAGCTTTCTTAGGGCGAAAAATGGCTGAATTTGATAAGGCATTGCAAGATAACCAGGCGGTAATCGATGATCTCCAGGAGCAGATTGACGACCTTAATTTGCAGATTAATGGCGCATTACATGATGGCGGAAAACTTATTCGCGAAGTACGCCTTAATTGTTTTGCACAAGCTTTAGAGCCATCACAAATTAGATTAAGCTACTTGGTTGCAGGCCCCTCTTGGCAACCCGCATATGATGTGCGCATAGCTCCTGATTTAACCGGAGTGAATGTAAATTTAATCGGTCAAGTTTCACAACGTACTGGCGAAGACTGGCACGGAGTTAGCTTGATATTAAGCACCTCGATGCCACAAATTGGCTTAGATCCACCGGCTGTGCCACAGCGCATTGTGTCTCAAGATAACCAACTGTTGCAATTACAAGCTCTTGGGTATGCAGATGACGATTCTTTTAGTGAGGGGAGTGAAGACAAGCGCGGCAATCTGCAGCGTAAAGCAGTCGATTTCGATCTCGAGCTCGAAGAATCAGAAGTCGCACCAACAGCCGAAGTCATTGATTTCGGCATAACGACGCAGTTTGTCATGCCCGGTAAAGTAGATGTGTCCAACAACGGTGAAGCCCACCGCTTCGCCATTCGCAGCGTGCCGTTAGCTGTGTCACCAGAGCGCTATGTCGTGCCTTCGCAGTCTAGCAATGCTTATTTGCGCGCCGAGGTCAAACATACCGGTGATAGCGTGTTACTGGCGGGTAAAGCTAAAATCTTCTTAGGCCCAGATTATTTAGGAGAGTCTAGCTTTCCGTTAATGCGCCAAGACGACACCACTACTCTAAATCTCGGGATCGATCCTAACCTTGAAGTAACGTACGATATCCTTGAAGACTATCGCGATGACCCCGGATCCTTTTCGCTGTTGTCGACCTCAACGATAACCCGGCGCTATAGTGCAAAATTACGTTTATCACCAAGCGCGCACGGCAAGATTACCGTGGTGGTCGAAGACGCTTTACCGCAAAGTAATAGTGATGCTGTTGAGGTTGAAGTTGGCGAGCTGTTCCCCGAAGCTGTTGCAACCGAGCAGGCTTTACTGAATCGCGAAGAAAAGGGCCTGTACCGCTGGGCATTTGTTTTACACCCGGGCGAAAGCAAGGTTGTGCGCTGGGGATATGAGCTTTCTTTCGATGAAGACCTCGCTCCACGCGTAAGGCAGCAGTAAAATCTGCGCCTTATGACAAACGACCGTCCCGTCCGGGTGCGCTTTGCGCCATCTCCTACTGGCATGCTTCACATTGGTGGTGCACGTACTGCATTATTCAATTGGGCTTTTGCGCGTAGTCGTGGTGGCAAGTTTATTCTGCGCATCGAAGATACGGATACTGCGCGCAACACCGAAGAATCTTTGAATTCGATTCTCGAGTCGATGCGTTGGCTTGGCTTAGACTGGGATGAAGGTCCCCAGGCAGACGGAGACTTTGGTCCTTATTATCAATCGCAGCGTGTTGAATCGTATCAACTGGCAATCGATAAAGGCATGGCAGAGGGCTGGCTA
>JBLINB010000033.1:0-17768 GCA_047638975.1 Myxococcota bacterium | reverse complement strand
GAGACAGTTGTACCAAACCAGACGCAGAAACTCTTGGTGATAATTCATTTTTAGTCGTGTGGTCTCGTAACGAATTAAGTGGAAATCACCCGTCACGCTTAGAAATCTGCAGGATTCTCACCCGCGACGTCGATGGGGATTTACTTGCTCGCCCTGTGATCTTAACCGAAAGTGCTGGCATAGGCTTTGTAATAGACGATGTTTCAGAGGCCGGGCAAGGTGGATTCATGCCAGACATAGCTGCCCTCAGCAATAGTAATCAAGATTCTTCTTGTATCGTTTATGCGCACGAAGAGTCAAGCTACAACCTATTTGGTAACACTCACCGCAGCTATCAATTGCGTTGCAGAGTGATCGATTGGGACCTAACCAGTTCTCAGCCGGACCTCGGTGCCATTGTGACTCTAGAAAACGGGATCCCTTTCGATAACCTTGGCGACTATCCTTATCCTGGTGGCATGGTTCTGCCAGATGCAGTAATAGACGATGGAGGAAATCTAGTTGTTGCATACGAACAACACTCAATCGATGCATTGAATGAGTCAATTGAGGGGAGCATACAAGTAAGGAGATATTCTAAAGCCCCTTTTGAGCTGATTGATAGGATAGAACTGCATGGCTCTGTATCGTCGAGACATCAACGCCGACCAATGCTTGCTACCTCAGCCAATGATCATGCTAACCGTCTACTTGTGTCCTGGAACGAAAAGTCCAACGACAATAGCATTGATAAGCTAGTGCATTTTAGAGAGATCGCTTTTCACAAAAACACTGCGGGTCATGCCAATCCTGTTACCGTTCCCTGGAACAGTATTGCCGGGAGTGAGGACAATTTGGCGTACGTTGCTGTTTCAGCTAGGGCACAGATGCTGATTACATCAAAGACTTTAACAAATGGTAACAAATTATCCACTCTGTTTGAGTCTGTTGGATCACCTCCAGTGTCAAATTATATTAATACGACACTAAACTTTCCATGGCGTCCAGCCATAGCACTGTACGATTTTAGGGACCGGAGCTTAGGTTATTTTTGTTTTGAAGGAGCGCCGACCAATGCCCCGAATCAATACAGGATATACCTAAAAATTCAAGAGCTACTTTAAGCTAGATTGCAATTTGTGAATAGCAAAACGTACAGCCGGCGTGTAATACGGATAGGGACAATCGTCTATTGATATGATGCAACTATCATCTTTGCGAGTGCGTAAACGCACATAGAAGAATTGTGTGAACGAATCGTCAGCTGCAACCATACGCAGCACATAACCGTTTTCGATACTCATGACTTCTTTAACCTGTGCCGACATAGCACCTTCTGTGAAACGTTCTGGGAGCAAGGCAGTCAGTTGCTCAAGCAAAGGTAAAGCGCTAAGGTTAAGGTAATCCATTTCGGTATTTAAGAAAAATCTTGTTATTGGTTTATTAGTCTTTAACGTCGCAACTACACGAAAAGTGTCGCGGTTATCTTCCTGCCATTTCTTTTCATAACGTGTCAAGAAAGGACGCTCTGGATTTACTTCAAGCTCGGCCACAGAGTAAGCTGGGTTGTCACTAAAAAATTGATGGCAATCTTTAGCATACCACCCTTGGTCACTAACTAATTCAAAAGTTGCGCCTGGCTTAAGTACATCTGCCAAAGTTTCGGTTAGCATTTTGCTGCTAATACGATGCTTGGCATGGCGATCTTTCGGCCACGGCATCGGAAATTGCATCAACACATAATCTAAGGACTGCGGAGCAAATAGTTCGCGCAGTAAATAGCGCGCATCGCCATGTACCAAACGCACATTCTCTATAGACTGATTATCCATTAGCCTGCTACCGCGCACTATAGATTCTGGCGGCAACTCAATACCAATGTAGTTATAGTCCGGAGTACGCTTTGCTATATAGGCAAGATATTCACCACCACCAAAACCTATCTCGACAGCCAGCGGCCCACTGCGCTTAAAAACCGATTCGGAAGTGAGTGGCAACGCCAGGTGCTCTGGCGACAGCTGGTACTTTTCGATTGAGGAAGCATAGACTTTCATGCTATCCCCATTTGCAGTCGTCAAGAGCGCTCATCACCTGATGTGCGACTTTCACTGCTTGCAAACCTTCGGCGCCTGTTACGACCTTGGACGGTTTGCCTTCAACGGCAGCAATGAATTCACTGAGCTCTGCGCGCAACGGTTCATCATCTTTTAGGTGCAATTCTTCGATATCAAGTAACTTGCCAAACTCGGCTTGTGGGTTTTTTGATTTCATAATTTCGGCCATAATCTGCGGCGAAAAGTTATCAGACTTCTTTACTAATAAGGCATACTTCTCTTGAGAGTCGATCGACAAGTATGAGTCAGGGCCAAATACACGAAAGCGGCGCATTGGCTTTAAGCTTAAGCGCGAAGCTGTTAGATTCGCGACGGTGCCATTTGCATAACGAATACGCGCCGAGGCGATGTCTTCGCTAGGACTAAAGGTTGCGCCCCCTACTGCATCAACTGAAACAACTTCCGAGCCGGTCCAAGCATTCGCTAGATCGATATCGTGAATCATTAAATCGAGCACCACCCCGACATCCGTAGAGCGAAAGGAATATGGTGCTAAACGATGTGCTTCGATGAATCGCGCTTCGATACCTAATTCAATAGCTCGTTTAACGGCAGGATTGAAACGTTCGACATGCCCCACGGCAACAAAGGTACCGTTCGCGGCAGCACGTTCATTAATACGTTGGCAGGTTGCTGTGTCTGGAGCCATTGGCTTTTCGATTAAGCACGCAACTTTGGCATCTAGCAACGGAGCTGCACATTTCTCATGCAAAACTGTAGGCACAGCAATTACAGCCATGTCAAGTTCGTGCTCTAAACCATTAAGCTCGGCACGCCACTGGGTATTGCAAGCTGCTGCCACTGCCTCGCCTTGCTTCTGACAAGGATCAACCACCGCAACTAATTCAACAGCATCTAGCTCTGAGAGAATACGGGCATGGTGACGACCGAGGTGCCCAACACCAATTACTGCGGCTTTTAACATCTTTACAATCCCTCTTCGAGATTACGGCGCAACGACTCGCGGTAGCGTCCTTGAAAGCCACGGTCCATGTCGCGCAAGAAGGCAACAAGGCGACGCGTGTCTGGCAATAAATTCGATTCGGATTCCATTGCTTGGATGGCTACAGTTGTTGGAGTTTCATCTGCAATTAGGCGGCGGAAAGCATCGCGCATCTCAGAAATTGCAGCCTTTGGATATTCACGGCGCTTCATTCCGACTACGTTTACGCCGCGCGCACGTGCTGGCGCACCTTCGGCGATCATAAAGGGTGGAATATCTTGAATTACGCGGGCCATACCGCCCACCATCGCAAGAGTACCGATTGTTACAAAGTGGTTTACTGCTGCACCACCAGAAATAATAGCGTTGCTTTCAACGCGCACATGCCCTGCTAGCAACACGTTGTTACCTAGAATGACGTCGTCTTCAATAACACAATCATGCGCAACGTGCGCACACGCCATAATCAAATTATTGTTTCCTAGTGACGTTATCCAAGACCCCGCTGCAGTACCAATGTTAATGGTTACAAACTCGCGGACGACATTGCCATCACCAATGACTAACGCGGACTCTTCGCCTGCGTACTTTAAATCTTGTGGTAAACCGCCGATAGCACACTGTCCGACAAAATGGTTGTTTTCGCCAATGGTTGTCCGCCCTTGCACAGTTACGTGAGGCCCCAGAGTCGTACCGCTGGCAATGCGTACGTTACTGCCAACAAAGCAGAACGGACCAATCGTGACATCAGTATCTAGTTCAGCACCAGGTGCTACATATGAAGTTTCATGGATGTTGGTCATGCGCTAGACACCATTGCAAAAGAAAGAATTGCCTCGGAGACTACACGTTTGCCGACCTTAGCCTGCGCTTTTACCGACGCGCGGCTGCGATTGATACGCAGCGTTTCTACTTCGAGATAGAGTTGGTCGCCAGGCACAACACCGCCTCTAAAACGCACCTTATCGATAGCAGCTAATACCACCAACTTGCCAGTATTATCCATCTTGCGCTGTAGTAAGAACCCAGACAACTGTGCAAGCGCTTCGAGCTGCAACACGCCGGGCATCAAAGGTTGCTCCGGGAAGTGACCGCCAAAAAAAGGCTCGTTAATCGTCACGTTTTTAATACCTACTGCTCGGCGCCATCCTTCAACACGCAACACCCTATCTATCAGAAGAAACGGATAACGGTGCGGAAGCAAACGCATCACGTCTTGGATGTCGTAACCATCTTCGTTTATGTCATCGGAAGTAGTGAATTGTTCGTATTCACCGAGGATGTACTGCGCCAAAGATTGATTAAGTGTATGCCCAGATTTGCGTGCGATTATATCCGCATGAATATCAATGCCGGCCAAAGCCAAGTCGCCTAATAGATCAAGAATCTTATGTCGCGTTGGCTCGCATTCCATTCGCATTTCTACCGGCGCTTCGCCGCCGAGTACGACTGTATTTTCAGCCGTCGCCCCTTTGCCAAACCCAGCTTCGAGCAGGGGCTCAATTTCTTCAACACGCACAAATGTGCGAGCAGCGGCGATTTCTTCGATGTAGCTGTCTGTTGCTAAATCAAAATGAACCGGAGAGGAATCGACTCCTTCTGGATATTCTGGCAGGTAACTGATTTTAAGACCATCGCCTGATGGCGGCAGCAAAACAATTTCGCAATCACCCTCACGTATCACATGTGCATCAACGACCTTGAACAACTGGCGCGATGTTTTTTGTTCGACGATTACACCGGACTTTAGTAAATCGGCATATGGCTTTGCCGAGCCATCCATACCAGGCAATTCTGGACCAGAAACCGTAACGTTTAGATTGTCGACGCCTAAGCCCATGCAAGCCGATAATAGATGCTCGACCATTCCGACTTGGGCTGCACCAACATGCAACACCGTACGGCGTTGCGACAGCGAAAGATAGCCAGCTAATGCAGGGACGTCTGGGCAATCATCGATGTCACTTCGATGAAAGACGATGCCTGTACCAGCAACTGCAGGCTTGAGAAGCAAAGTCACCGCTTCACCAGAGTGAAGAGCTACCCCCTCGATGCCAACTGCTTTCTTAATCGTGCGCTGCTTACGTGCCATAATTACTACTCTGTGGATTTATTGAGCATCGCAACGACCTCACTACTGACATCGTATGCCGGGTTAGTCCAGTTAACAACACGTCCTGATAGTTGGTTTAGTTGTGTAGCACTATCTGGGTAGACGCGATTCAGGTCTGCCGGGTGTGACAGGATTGAAGAATATCCGTTAAGTTCACCAACGGCTGCGCAGGCTTGGTTAATTTCGACTAAGGCACGCGAGAAAGCAGCGTTAGAACGCTCTTGCATTTGGCGCGACGCCATTTGGTTTTGGAAGTTAAGAGTCTCTTCTGCAATATTGATTTGCAACAATAATTCTTGCGCTGTGACTGACGATGGATCAAGTAATTCTAAATCGGCACGCTTTGCCGTGATGGTATCTGATTGCGCAGATAACTGCTGCGTCAAGCGCTGTGTTTCAGCAGTGAGTTGGTCGCGAACTGCCTTGTAGCTGTTCCATTGCTGCAAACAAGTATCAATGTTTACATAACGCACGCCTTCTTGCGGAGCAGAGAATGTGCGATTAGCAACGAGACTGCCAGTCAAAGCTAGCAGCAAAATTATTAAGGTAGTGGTGTTACGCATTTTTATTAGAATGAACCGAGTAAGAATGAAAATGTAGAGGTCTCATCGCCTTCTTCGCTACGCAAAGGCTTGGCAAGTACCAATGAGATTGGCAGCTGTGACATGAATGGCATGCGCAGTTTAAAAGCCACGCCCGCCGAGACGCGCATTGCTGCCATGTCGTTAAAGTCGGCACCTGTAGCGCCGAAGTCAACAAAAGCTGCGCCGCGCAAGTTCTCTAGCATGCTGACTTGCTTACGTTGACGCGTTGCATACAACGGAAATCCCATCTCAACGGAGGCATTCCAGGATGCTTTTCCGGGAGTGGCGAAGCCATTAGAGTCGATATTTGTGCCGCGGTAAGCGAAGCCCCGCAAAGTTCTATTGCCGCCTTGAAAATAGCTTTCAGAGTAAGGTAGTGACTGCATATCGCCTTGCAACCATGCTTTCTGCACAGCACCCTTAAGTGAAAGTATCCAACGACGAGAATCTACGTCTTCCCATAATGGCAAGTGCTTCGTTCCCTTAACTGTTGATTTTAAGAAACTCCAGTCGCCACCCAAAAATCCGCCCGTCTGCGCCAAGCTAATTGAAAGACTAGAGCCATCAACCGGAGAAAACTGATCGGCAATCGTGTTACGTCGCGCGCCAATCATCAACGTAGAAAAAGAACTACGTCCACTAAAGTCTGACAATGTAGACGGCGCTCCAGCTGACAAGTCATTGATGACTACGCTGCCGAGGCTTGGTCCGCCAAACACAGAAAAGTCACGCCCGAAGAGCCTGCTGACTGTAAAGCCATACGATCCGCGTTCTTCTTCATGCGAACGCAGGTAACGAATATTTTTTCTTAGAGTGAAGTTAAGTCCGAGGCGGTCGACATGGTCGTACAGCAAGTCGGGCTCGGTAAAGGACAACGCATAAGATGAAAAATCTCTGCCCGGCTGAGCCATGACACTGAAAGACTGTCCAGCACCATGAAAGGCCTTACCCTCTTGTAAATCAGCAAACACACTTCCGAAGGATTCTGGCATATCCCACATATCAACATTTGATTTAGTGAGGTTCACCATCAAAGCAGGGCCTGTTTCTGAATTCCATGCGCCACCAAAACGGAAGCTGTTTAACAGCCCCTTGTCTTTTACTTCAAAGACTAAATCAAGCAGCTCGGGATGGCTTTCGATTTGCTCCCAATGCCAATTCACAGCAGGATTGTTGTTTTCGTCTTTAAAGAAATTTAGTCCGTTTATACGTCGCCATGAACGAATAACCAAATCTTCTCGCGCTTCTTGACCAGGCTCGAGTTCTATTTGTCGGCGCACAACTCGGTCTTCTGTTCCGAGGTAGCCGCGCAATACAACGTCGCGTAAGCGAAAAGCCTCGCCCTCTTGAATTACAAAAATCACATCGACGACTGGCTCTTCAATATCGACTAAGGTTTCTGGTCTACCAGGGCCGAGAGTGTTTCCCACCCAAAAATACTTGTCACCCTTATCGCCAACAGACCGCACTCTTCCGGATGACGGACGGCCGGCTCCGCCGTACTTAATAGACAAATCATGAACACCTTTCTGGATGACCGCTAGGTCATAGAATTGGCCCGCCTTGACATCGATAGTAGCATTTAATTCATCCTCGCTAAAGATGAGCTCTTTGCCATTGTTGTTGGAGAAGCTCACAGAACGAATGGTATAACGTGGGCCTTGCTCGATTACGTAAACCAAAACAGCAGCTGAAGCATCTTCGGTCTCGACAACTCTACAGCTAATTTCAACATCTAAAAACCCGAATTCGCGATATAGAGAGGTCAGCGAGTTAACATCTTCAACTACGACATCAGCAGAGTATTGATCGTCACTGAAAACACCATCTGTTTGTTGCAGCACTTCGTATAGATCAATGCCGATGTGCAATATAGCCCAAGCACCGCCTTCGGGGAAGAATGTGTTACCCTCGAACTTCACTTCAGCAATGGTAAGTTGCGTGCCTTCGGTAACCACAAATGCCAAATATCCTTGACGCTCGATGGCAGACACCTCGGTACCTCTAAAGCCTTCTTGAAAGTAATATTCAGAGATACGGCGCTCGTATTTCTCTAATTCGAGCTCATCAACTGCTTGGCCAAAAAGACCTACAGCAAGCTCGATATCAGGAGGCGCAAGTTCGCTAGCGCCCTCGAAGACAATGTGTTTCCATGATTTCAAACCCTCGACGGTAAGTTCGACAATTACCGACTTCGAATCTGAGCCTGGCAACTGACGGATTTGCAATACACGTAAGCGCATATGCTGCCATAACCAGTTTTCGCTAGCATCAAGTAACTCGCTAGTAAGTGGCTTGCCAACCTCAATCAAAAGACCCTGCATGACTTCTGAAACTGCAGCGTCGGCGCCATTCACTAATATTTGTTCAATAATAGGTGCAGGCTCGCTTTCGCCGAGTTGGGCCGCAAAAGAAACATTGGATGCCATAAGCGACACACCAATCAACATTAAGAATTGTTTAAACATCATCAAAAGCTGTAGCCGATGCAGTAGGTGCTACTGTTTGGGCATGAGCGTCGTTATTTTCGAAACGCATAAAGCGCTTATTGAATTTCAAATGAATTTCTCCGGTAGAGCCGTGTCGATTCTTGGCGATACTCAACATGGCTTTATCGCGATTCTCATCGGTTTCATTGTAGTAATCTTCACGCATCAACATCATCACCATGTCGGCATCTTGCTCGATAGAGCCAGACTCGCGCAAGTCGGAGAGCATGGGCTTATGATCCGTACGATCTTCAGCTTTACGATTTAGCTGCGCCAATGCTAAAACAGGTACTTCGAGGTCACGCGCTATGGATTTCAGAGTTCTTGAAATCAATGACACCTCGTTTTGCCTCGACTCGGCCTTGGCCTGCAATAATTGCAAATAGTCGATAATCAACAAATCGAGTTTACCCTCGCGCTTGAGGCGTCTAGCCTTAGCACGGATTTGCGACAGACTTGGTTGCGAAGAATCGTCGACATGAATTACAGTATCGCGCAACATAGAACCTGCAGTTGCCAATTTAGATTTATCTGCCGGCTGCAAACGGTTACGCCGCAGATTATCATGCGACACGCGACCCAATGAAGACAACAAACGCACGACCAACTGATCGCGTGGCATTTCAAGCGAGAACATCAGTACCGCTTTCTTATCTTGCACAGCTACACGCTCAAGCAAGTTAAGTGCAAAGGCCGTTTTTCCCATACCAGGACGCGCTGCCAAGACCACCAAGTCGCCAGGGCGAAATGCAGATTTTTCGTCAAGATCGTAATAACCGGTTTTCAGTCCCTCTTCTTTCGCTTTACCACTCAGCAAGTTGTCGAGATTTTCATCGATCAACTCGGACACTGAGATCATTTCTTTACCGACCAAGCGCTCTCCTACATTGAAGACTGCTTTTTCTGCCTGCCCGACTAATTCGTCGACATCGCTGTATTCGCCGTCAAAAACATTCGTCTGAATTTCTTCAGAAGCTTTTAGCAATGATCGGCGAATAGATAGGTTGCGAACTATCGTTAAATGGTTTTCTAAGAAGGCATTCGAAGGAACCGCAAGCATGCATTCACCAAGATATTCAGCGCCGCCAAGTTCTTGCTCTTTCTTACGACGTTGCACCTCATGGCCAAGAGTCAAGGGATCACACTGCCCAGGGTTTTGCCCCTCAAGCTCAATCATTATCTTGAACAATTCTCGGTGGCGTGGCGAATAGAAATCTTCTGCCCAAACAACCGCCGAAACGTCTGGCATACAGTTTGGGTCGCGCAAAACACTGCCCAAAATACACTTTTCGACCTCGAGATCGAAGGGTGGTGAAGGCATGGCGGAGCTACTCATTTAAGCTGATAATAATACAATAGCGGACGGCTTCCTATACAAGAAAGCCGTCCGCGATATGATTTTTTTTAGGCGTCGGCGGCTTTGCCGTCTTCCTCTAGTTCAGGGGTCTCTTCAACCACTGGTTCTGCAACTTCTTGGCCGATTACCCAAACTTTAACGGAAGCGTTAATCTCTGAGTGAACGTGGATAGGTACATCAAATTCGCCAATTGAGCGTATAGGCTCGCCTAGACGTACATTGCTCTCAGTGACGGTCATACCCTTCTCAAGTAATTCTTCAGAAATACGCTTGGCAGTAACAGCACCGTAGAGGTGTCCTGCTGAAGATACTTTTTCGGTAAAGCTTATCTCGATTGTCGACAACTTATCAGCCAAAGACTGCATGTCGGACAATTGCTCGATACGCACCTTCTCGGCAGTGACACGATGCTTTTCGATACGACGCATAGCATCGGTACTAAAAGTAAAAGCCAAGCCACGTGGAATCAAAAAGTTACGTGCGTAACCCGCTGCAACCTCTACAACATCACCTGTGTGACCTAGTGTAGGATCATCAGCACGGAGGATTAGTTTCATTCTCATGATTACTGAGCCCCGTAAGATAAGAGTGCTAGCTGGCGTGCCATTTTGATAGCCGTCTTAAGACGACGCTGCTCGCGACCAGATAAACCGGTGCGCTTGGCAGGCATGATGCTACCTAATGGTGTTACGAATGTTTGAAGTTCTTCAACGTTCTTGAAGTCGAATGTACGGTCTTTTTTAGATGACATAATTAATTCTCCTTATTTTCTTCGCCGGCGGCAACAGCCTCAGACTCGTTAGATGATTCTTCAGTTTTAGCCTCTGAATCTGGAGCGGCGGCTTCTTCAGCTACCTCTTCTTCGATGAATTCCATTTCGTCGATCTCGTCAGGGACCTCTACAGCGGAATCTTCGAGTTTTTCGATGCCGAATTCCATTTCTTCTGCTGGAATTTCGTCAGCGCGTAAAAACATAATACGGAATGCTGGACCAACCAAGTACATTTCGCGTTTTGCCTCATTAACAGCTTCGCCAGAAGCCTCGAGCCAACCCAACAAATATGTTGCGCGCTTACGTGTACCAATTGGGTATGCCAAAGCACGCTCGCCCCATAGGCGTAGTACTTTTACATCGATATTGTGTTTTTCAAGACAAGCTTGAATCCAATCTTTCGATTGATTAAAGCCCTTACGAACTTCCTCGTTGTCGAGCAAGAACATAGCTTGGTATGTGTGAATTTTATTAGTCATTTGAGTGCCTTTCTGGTCCTACCAGTTTGCTGTGCATAATTACACTAAGAACCCGCCTGCGGCTTGCGGCGGTTGAATTGAGCTTGGAGGTCAAGAATTGACTTACCAGTTGCCCAGTCTTCGGCAGCACATGAAGCATCGATGAGAAGATCATCAATTACTTTTTTGTCAGCCGAAGAAAATTTTGAAAGAACGTGCTTAACACTATTGTTGCCAGGACCACCGATACCTAAGCGCATGCGCGGGTATTCATTACAACCGAGTGCGTCTTCGATAGACGCTAGGCCATTATGACCACCGGTTGCCCCATCCCCTCGAATACGAATGCCGCCGAGTGGCAGGTGAAAGTCGTCGCACAGCACGAAAATCTGGTGAGCAGATTCGATGCCATAGTGATGCCACAATTTGCGTAAAGCGACCCCCGAGAGATTCATAAAAGTCATTGGCTTCACCAGGACTATTTTAGAATCAGGGACTTCAACAATTGCGGACGACAACTGTGGTTGCAACTCAAATTCGAGTTGCAGACGTGTAGCGTAAAGATCAAGTGCTTCGAAACCGACATTATGCGGAGTAGAAGCGTATTCAGCACCAGGATTACCGAGGCCGAATAGAATGCGATGCCCAGAATCACGCAATACTTCCGAGGGAGTATCTTCGTGTTGCGGGTCGCAAATCATATCCTGGCGCCAAAAAGACGGCAACTACTAATCTTCGTCTGGCTCGTAACCCTTATCAGCAAACTTAGTCGCACGTGCAATGGCCTTTTCGCCACTAGCATCACGGATAAAGTCGAGCTGTTGGATAGAGTCACCCAAAGAATCGAAGTTTGCAGCTTGGATAGCAACCTTTTCGGTACTGCCAGCGATTGTTAATTCGTAGCTACGTGCGCCCTTACGGACAGTAGCATCGAAATCAGAGCTAGATATGCTGAATTGAACGGTCTCTTTGCCCTCTCCAACTAATGTGGCTGGGTAGCGTCCTGCTGCTCGCAGGATCTTGGCGTATTTAGTACCAAACTCGGTACGGTCTTCTGTATCTAATTTAAAGATTTCCATGATTCTTAGTGGTTAAACTATTATGAGCAAAATTACTCGGAAAACAGCGCGCTGACCGATTCTTCTCTGTGAATCCTCGTAATTGCACGCGCTAGTAAAGGCGCTACCGAAACAATCTTTAGATTGGAGGGTAGGTCACCGACGAGGGGTATTGTATTAGATACCAGCACAATTTCGGCGCATGAATTCTGAAGTCTTTCTACAGCCGGTCCGCAGAGCACGGCGTGCGTGGCGACAATAATAATTCGGAGCGCGCCTTTTTCCTTGAGGATGCGTGCCGCTTCAGTGATTGTGCCAGCCGTGGATATCATGTCGTCGGTAATCAGCACATTGCAGCCATCGACATCTCCGATTACGTTTTCCATGACAACCTTTTCGCCGGAAACCCTGCGTTTATCAACGATTGCGAGCGGTGCCTTTAAAGATTTCGCCCAAGCTCGCGCTAGTTTTACTCCGCCCACATCTGGCGAACAAACCACTAAATTATCAAGGTTGAGTTCTTTAATGGCACCTTCTAGCTCGGCGCGCGCCCATAGATGATCTACAGGTATATCAAAGAAGCCCTGAATTTGCTGAGCATGCAAATCAATGGTCAAAACCCTATCTACACCTACCGATGTAAGCATATTGGCCACCACTTTTGCCGAAATCGGTACACGCCCCTCATCTTTACGATCTTTGCGTGCATACCCGAAGTATGGCATAACTGCTGTAATGCGTCCTGCTGAAGCGCGGCGCAGAGTATCTATCATCAGCATCAGCTCGATAATGTTCTCATTAACCGGAGGACTTGTGGGCTGAACGATAAACACGTCAGAGCCACGCATGTCTTCATGCAGCTTAATGTCAATCTCGCCGTCGGGGAAGCGCCCGATCGAAGACGCTGTTAACGACACATCAAGTGCCGAAGCGATCTCTAAAGCCAACTCATTATGAGCAGTGCCGGCTAAAATTTTCAACTTTGAATCTCTGAAACTCATGAATCTATTCGTAATTACTTAGATATTTTTTTCGCGGGGACGCCGACAACTGTTTCGCCAGCTGCGACATGATGGTTTGCGGTAACGACCGCTCCGGCGCCAACAGTCGCATGGTCTCCGATGCTGACTGGCGCTACTAAAATAGAACCTGATCCGACAAACGCTTGCTTGCCTATTGTCGTGCGATGCTTATTCGTGCCATCGTAATTTGCAGTAATCGTGCCACAGCCGATATTGGCCTTAGCACCGATTTCGACGTCACCTAAGTAAGTAAGGTGTTTTGATTTCGCGCCCTCACCGAAATGTGCGTTCTTCGTTTCGACGAAATTACCAATCTGCGCTTGGTCTTCAAGCTCGGTGCCTATACGTAAGTGTGCGAATGGACCAATCACACAGTCGGCGCCGATCTTCACACCGCTACGCAACACACAAAATGGCATGATGCGAGTACCCGGAGCTATTTCAACATCTACTTCTATAAAAGTGGATGCCGGGTCGTCAATGATGACTCCGCTATCTAGATGCTCACTTAATATGCGCTCGCGTAAAACTCGGTTAACGAAAACCATTTCGTGCAAATCATTAACACCGCAAACTTGCTCACTTTCATCTAACGGTAAGGTAACCGTAGCACCATTACTTGCTTGCAGAACTTTTACAGCCGCAGTGGTTAAGTAAACTTCGCCCTGCGCATTGTTGTTGTCGGCATGCGCTAATGCCAGGTGCAGTTTTTCGATGTCGAGCACGAAAACGCCTGAATTGATTTCGCAAATCTCAAGCTGTTCTTCATTGGCATCAGACTGTTCGACGATAGCCAGTAATTCGCCGTCGGCGCTACGCTCGATGCGCCCAAGACCAAAAGGCTCGTCGACTTCGGCGGTTAGCATGGCATCGCCCTGCTCGACAAGTAGCTGCAAAGTTGAAGAGCGCAACAACGGAGTGTCGCCACATAAAATGAGCAGACGCCCTGTCGCTGGCAATGTCTCTAGACCACACTTTACGGCATCACCGGTACCGCGCGCCACCGTTTGCTCGACCACATCCCATTCATTATGCTCGCTTTCCTCTAGCCAAGACTCAATGCCTAAGCGGTGAGTCGGCCCAAGGATCAAAGTGCGCGAGGCAGCGGGTAGATCTTCGCAAGCACGAAAAATATGCTCTAGCAAGGGGATTCCGCATAAATCAAGCAAAGCTTTGGGGCCGCCAGTGCGAATGCGGGTGGAATTGCCACCAGCCAGGACGAGGACATGCAAGGGGAGTTCTGCCATGATTTAGACTGCTAGTATATCTGCTCTGTTGCTTCACATTTCACACCGTTACACTAAAGCTTGTAAAAATGGAAGCCCGCTCTCTGTTTACCGTCCCCGCTTTCCCACGTGTCGCCATGTCACGTGCGGTAGGAGCAATATGTCGATGGCATATCCCTAAGTTTATGCGCCGCGCACTCTGGAAGCGAGTCATTGAACGCCTCGGGATCGATGACGAAACAGTTAGTTGTGACCTCATCGAATTCAGAACCTTCCTAGAGTTGTTTACTCGCACTTTAGCGGACGGCAGCCGTCCTGTTGCTCAAAATTCAAATTGGGCTTCACCCGCTGATGGGCAGTTGATTGAACATGCTTATGTATCGCCAGAGCTGTCGTTGATTTTAAAGGGCGCGCCTTATTCGGTTGCCGAGATGCTACCTGGCACGGCGCCTAAGCAATATTTAGGCTACCAGGCGCTGCAAATTTACTTAGCGCCCTACAACTATCATCGCTATCACGCCCCTTGCGATATGCAGGTGATTAGCGCAGTCACTGAGCCGGGTGACTTACAACCGGTTGACCCCGACTTGATGCGGCGTTCGATGCGCGTCATGAAAACTAATCGGCGTATCTTGCTGCATTGCATCGATACCGAGCAGCGTCCTTTCGCATTGCTGTATGTCGGTGCTTTGAATGTCGGTGGCATGCGCTTTAGTTTTGACGACTCTCTGGGTTCGACGCCGTGGCAAAAGTCTACGCGTACTTACGACCCACCTAGAAAGCTAAGTAAAGGCGATGATATGGGAACCTTCGAAATGGGCTCGACCGTAGTCATGTTCGCCCCGCCACAACTGCATTGCCGCACCGAACTCTATGGCATAACTGTTGCTCGCGAAGAGTTGCTATTTGCTGATGAATAATCAAAAACACTTTTTAGCTGCGCAGCTCGGGGCAAGCATCTATTTAGACGACGACGACTTGTTGATTGAGACTGCGGCGCAATTGCGTGAGCAGCACTCCGAATTAGCGCTACTTGACGGATTAAGGCTATGCCATTTGTTCTGCGGGATTCCGAAACTGATTCGCAGTCTAAACATTCTTGCTCCTTTCAAGCACCACGCAATTGCGACGCAGCCAGCTGATGGCGAACAGCAATTTAAACGCGTATATGGCAGTGACTCTGAAATCGTACTTGAACATTTACGCAATATCGACCCGACCACCCATCGTTGGGTCGTAGATCACGCTTACGGCGATGTATTTGCCCATTCAAGCTACACTCTGCTCGAGCGAGAGCTAGCCGGCGTTTTGCTGTTGACGCTAAGTAATTGCCATCAACAAGCACTCTCGCATGTGCGCGCCTGCCGCCGCCACGGAGCCGAACAAGAGGTCCTGATAGATGTTGCGAAGCGTTTCTCGTTCCTTAGTGCCGCACAGCGCACATGTTTAGTCGATAGCATCAACTCTAGTTATAGCGTAGATGAATAGAAGCCATAGTTTCAAACGATTAGTTAGCACTCAGTTTCTAACGGTCTTTAACGACAATCTATTTAAACAAAGCGTTTTACTCTTTGCGATCGGCCTTGCAGCCAGCTTCCCAGAAATGCAATCTTGGGCGCAGGCGTTGTTCTCTGCCCCCTTCTTTTTCTTCGCCGCTTTTGCCGGTGATCTGGCGGACAAGTTTTCTAAACGCAAACTTATCATTTATTGCAAATACGCCGAAGTCTTTATCATGCTGCTGGCAGCCGCCAGTTTTTATTTACAAAGTTCAACGGCTCTATTAATCACCGTAGCATTAATGGGGACGCAATCCGCATTTCTTGGCCCTGCTAAATATGGTGCCATCCGCGATTATTGTGACGCTGGCAAACTTGCTCATGCTAATGGCATTTTTCAGAGCTCGGTGCTGTTCGGTATTTTACTTGGCACCGGTTGCGCCGGACATCTCAACGATAACTCTCAATGGCTTCTTGGTATTGCGATGGCCGTACTCGCTTTAATCGGTGCGCGCGTGGCTACTACCATGCAGTCTATTAAAGCACTGCAGCAGCAAAAGACCTTGCGTTTTAGCTTTAACCCCTTCGCCAAACTAGCGCATGGCTTCATCTTCGCCAAACAATTTGACGGACTACGCAGCGCCATAGTCGGCCATTCGGTCTTTTGGCTATGTGGTAGTTGGATGCTACTAGCCTGGAATGAATTCTTGCTGCCGCAAAGTGATGGTTTATACCGCGTCGAGTTAAGTGCCGGAATGTGGTCCTTGGGGCTAGCAAGCTTAAGCATCTTCATGGGGCTAGGAGCATTCCTGGCGGGTCGTAATATTAAAACCGAATTGTCGAGGCGCACCCCCATCCTTGGCGGCATCGGGATGGCCGGCGGCTTATTGAGCTGTGCCCTTTTTGGCAATACGCCGTTTAGCATTTGGCTAAGCCTCGGCATTGCGAGTTTCTTTTCAGGGTTCTATTTAATTCCGTTGCGCAGTTTGGTGCAACTACTACCACCGGCAGCAACTGTCGGATCGATGCTAGGCATAAATCAAATGCTTGATTTTGGTTTCATCCTTATTGCTGCTTTGATCAGACCCTGGCTACTAAGAAACCAGGTAGACGCTAATGGCTTATTATTCATTACGGCAATAATAATGGCCTGCTCATGCCTAATGCTAAGTAAAGGTTTGCCGAAGGTTATAAAGTTAGTTGACACGCAACATTAGCTGCAATTTCGTTATTGCCACTAGTGAATCTTTACTATTTATAGTCAAACTACGTTGCTCGCTTCGCCATGGCGCCAACGGCAGAGCGTTTAGCCATACAGCACCGTTTCTCCAGCTGATCTTTTGCACCGCATCAGAGATTTCAAGCCCCTGTCCGATTAGATAGTTTTTACCAACCGTCACCGAGGACGACAAGACTTCATCTTCTTTGCTGAAGATTATTTCATCTTGTAGGCTCAACATTGATGGTACAGCATCTGTCGTTTGACATAAAAAAGATAGCTGCCAAGACTCAATGATCAAATCTCTGCTTAGCCCAGAGAAATCAGTCTTCCATTGACCTAGTAATGTCTGCCCTTCGAACTCGATGCTTATCGACCCGCCCTTGACTAGCAACTTAGCTTTTGGGTACTGTTTGCGTAATTCTAAGAGTACTTTAGCTGTACTGAGTTCAGCGACATCACCGCTAATGTTTTTCTGCGCTGTATTTTGCGTTGCAACATCACCGATATCGAGTCGCCAATGTGTCGTCCACATCGTCGCAAGCTTGGCCTCGTGTAACAGAAGTTTCTCCATAACCTCTAAGGCTGAGGGATATTGTTGCTGGCACCACAATAGTTGCGCCAACTCAAACTCGCTGTCGCGCTTTAACATTTCTAAGACTGAGCGCGGCTCAAGCGTAAGTATGTCGAGCGATACTTTGGTTTGTCCATGATAGTTCACGTAATACTCACCATCTGCATCGATCTGCAGCTCTCCGATCAGGCGACTGTTATTACTCAACACAAATTCAACTAATTGTCCACGCAGACGGCCTAGATGTTCACGGAACCGTTGTTGCAATCTTTGCAAAACGCTAGCCTGGTTTATGAACATTTGCGCACGCTCATTTTTTGAGACAAAACTTAAGGGCAACAATTCGAACTGTCGCTGCAGGTCA
>JBLINB010000032.1:0-18199 GCA_047638975.1 Myxococcota bacterium | reverse complement strand
TTTATCTGGCGGTACCCATGGCTCTAATCAGTGGATTTTGGGGTGGCAACGCAATCCGTCTCGGAATATTCGGCGGATTACTCGCGCTGTACTTCATCACTAAAGTAAATCGCAAGTCACTACTCATAATAGTTAGCCTTTTCATCATTGGCGAAATATTACGCGCGACAACTAGCGGCGGATTCAAAGATTTCGAATCCGAATACAGATCTACCGAAGTGCGCCTCGAAATGTACAGCGCTGCAATTAGCAAATCTGCGGCTACACCACTTGGTATTGGCGTCGGTCAATTCGAGCATAGCTATCCGCGCTGGCGCTCTACTACCGAAGCGCAGATGACCAACGCTAATGCCTCGAATGGTGCCTTCCGCGCGCCGAAATCGATGCATAATGATTTCCTACAAGCACTCTTAGAATTAGGATGGCTCGGTTTTGCATTATTGAGCATCGGCTGCTTCAAGGCATGCCAAGTCATCCTTCAGCAACCACGCGAAAAGTTAGTGCTGTACTCCGGGTTTGCTTTTAGTTTTGGAGTATGCACTTTCACCCGCTCGCCTTTTACAGATAACCTTCCGGCAATGGTGATCTTCATGCTAGTGGTGGCGAGTTTATCCCACAGCACTGCGCCTGCAGCTAGCAGTGCGGCAAAGTCGAAGCTGACTTTGGCAACGTGCTGCAGCTTGTGTTTACTCGCAGTGATCCCGGCCTATGCAAATATTCGCGGCGAAAGCTTAATTGCAGATGCTATTGATACTCAAGAGAACACTTTTGATTACCTAAGCACTGCTTCCGAAGTGCGCCCTTGGGATTCACGCAATTGGGTGATGATTGCCGCGATGTACACCATAAGCGGCCAATTCGAATACGCGCGCACATCCTTTAATCAAGCGTTGCTTTATCACCCCTATGATTTATCAGCATTACTTGGCGCGATAAAGCTCGAGCAACTCGATCCGAGCGGCTCGGCAGCACGCATGTTGCTGCACCTGGAGACTGCCGAAAAACTAATGCCGGCCCACAAAGAAGTCGTCACTTTACGCTTAAGGCTATTGGTTCCGCAACTTGAAGCGGCCGAACAAGAGGCCAAGCGCCTGATGCGCCTAGGAGACGGCCGTGCGCGGCTCTACTGGCTCGCATCTGAGTTAATCGGCGCGCATATCGCCTTAACCAAACAACGCCCTGACGAGGTGCGACGCGCGCTATACCGTGCAGCACAATTCTCTGATGGTCAGCGCGCAGTCATAGAGCGCGTGGCCAAAAAAGAAGAGCTGAGTCGGCAATTGCTAACTCAGCTCACGTTTGAGGTTTTCCCTCAATGGCCAATCATTAATTAAGCTACTTAATTAGCTTCGGCGCGCTCAACTTTCGTCAGATTGTAAGTGCGAGCCAAACCTTCATAAGATATTTGCTCAGTCTGGAAATCGGTGTAAGCTTTCTGCACTGCACTTAACTTAGCGCGGTCGTATTCGGCAGGCCACATTTTGCTGCTATCGGCATCACGGCGTTCGATTAGGTGAGCAACAGCTACACCGTTATCAGAAAATACTTGTGGTCCGACAATTTGGCCATCGACCAAATCACTAAGCTGGCCACCTATCTTGGCGCGTAAGCTACGCAAAACGATGGCATCACTTGGCCAGAAAGGATCTGTTGCGCTACGCACATTATGTGAAATCCAGCCCATCTGTTCGACGGCAACACCAGCAGCTGCGGCAGCGCTCGTAAAGGCATCAGAATCAATGCTTATCGCATCGCCTTCGATATAGTCTTCACCACGTGGCAAAGCGGCAGTGAATGCATCAGCTGCAGCAGATGCCAAAATGCTTTGCTGACCTGCGCGCCATAACTCGACGACGTCGTCACGCACAACACTTAGCTCTGGCATTGAGCGATCACGCTTAACCAAAGGACGCATCAAAAACACTTGGCCATCCATTTGAACGATGGACTGCATCCAGATGTTCTCTTCGGCTTGGAATAAGCGGCGTAGCTGTACACCACCAACGCGCTCAACGTCGACTAGTTCTGAAAGTGGCACCAAATCAATGTGCTGAATCAGAATAGCACCTTTTTCAGCGGCAAAAGCTGCAACGTCTTCTGCTTCCGGCAATTCAAATGCTAACTCGGTGACTGCCTGGTGCATCAAGTAATCATTTTTAACACGATCGCCAAGTTCTTCGCGACTTAAGATTGGATCTAAGTCTTCGCCTACTTTTTCGCGTAGGTATAAAAGGTATTTATTGCTAGCGTAAAAGCCTTCAAGAGCTTCTTCGGATGGCTCGTCCGGGCTAAACCAAGCGTTAACTGCATCGCTGCTCATTGCGGCAGAGTCGATCATCATGACCTCGAAAGACACTGCTTGCTCAACTTCTAGTTGACTGGTTTGCAAAGGTGTTAAATCGTTTGCGAAATACGATGTTAGATCTTCGTCACTTACTTCGAGCTCAGAAGCTTCATCAGCAAAGTTACTTGGATGCCATACAGCATATTGCACATTCATTTCGCGGTAGGTGTCTGCCCACACATCAAGAATGTCTTGCTCGCTTGGCACTGCCGAAGCAGAAAGCAAATCGACTACTGCGCCAACACGCAGCACCTGCGCGACTTGACCTTCGAAATCTCTAGCCGTGCGGTAACCGAGACTGCGGTAGAAATTACTGTAAGCGTCTGCGCCCTGCGTAGCGAAGCCAGACAGTAATCCTTGCAGTTGACCTTTGGTGATGTTGATCTTCATCTCATCTGCCAACTTCATTAACGTCGCATAAGCCAAAACCGATTCGCGGTTATCATCGGCATATAGTCGCTGCTGTAGGACACTCTCGGCCCACTGCTTTTGATTAGCTGCAGTGCGGTAATCGTTGATAGTTATATCAACAGTCCCGCTAGGTAGCTCGACAGTAGCCTCGATACTAGGACCGTCGGAAAACGCATTAGTAAGCACATCGGTCATCGGGCCAGTTACTGTAAAAATCAACAGACAAAAGACTGCAATCGCAATTAGCGACCAGCGTTTTGCTGAGGACATTGATTCAGTGTGAGCTTCTTGGTTAATTTCGTCGGAACGCATTGTTATCTGGTGTTATTCACGGCCGTCAGGTTGTGACGCTATGGGCGCAAGATTCTAGTCTTGCGGGGATGATTCTGCCACCTCTGCTTGGCTGTCATCGCTTGCACTATCGGCATTATCAGTTTCAATCTTGACGCCGCTTTCAGCTGGCGAGGCCAAACGGGATGATTCAGGTAATTCTTTGAGGTCGCGCAAGCCAAATTTGTCGAGAAATTCGCGCGTAGTACCATACAAAAAGGGACGTCCTGGTAATTCGGCGCGCCCCAGAATGCGTACTAACCGCAAATCTAACAGCTGGCGCAAATGTGAGCCCGATTTCACCCCGCGAATGGAGTCGACGTCGGCCTTCAGTACGGGCTGTCTGTAGGCAACTAAGGACAACACCTCGAGTGTCGCAGGGCCTAACTTTTGTTTATCACTAGACTTACGCGAAGAGACTAGCACTTCTGCCAAATCTTCGGAGGTCAGCAAACGGTATCCGCGGCCGACTTGGTGCAAAGTTAAGGGCAGCTCTTTGGCGACTAACCACTCTTCTAAGGCGTCTAGATGTTGACGCGGGCTATGGCTGTCGTCACCGTCGGGATACAAAACCTGGCGCATACGATCTAAAGACACCAAATCTGGTGCAGAAAACAGTAATGCAAACAACAAACGCAGTTTGTCATCGGAGATAGCTGCGTCGCTTGGTTCGGGGGTGGTTGCGTGGGTTTCGGTCACGGTATTAATGGCTAGTAGTATAACGGCTAGACATTTCATGTATCCATACTTCGGCGGCGAAAGATGAAAGTTTGTAATTTGTCGCTTTTTCTTGTATTTCAGCAGAGTCTAGGGCCCCAAGCGGCGGACTCACTGCCATTACCCGCCCTATGACCCAAACACGATTGGGTAACTGCCATGGCCCCATGACGGAACCAGGCGCATAAAGTTCGCTATCCCATTGCGGCATTAGCTCGGTAGCAGCACCAAGACCATCTGGATGTTGCCCTAATTCGAGCGCGCGCAACCAATCGCTGACGGCATCTTTGCGACGGTTGGCCAAGACTTTCACTTCTATTTGCGGCAAGCGGTGGGCATCGGCAACAAAAACACTGCGGTACAGCAAGTTGTTGTATAAATGTTGGCGGTAGATTTCACGTACTTTAACGAATGGCGTAGCGTGTTCGGCTTGCGCCCAATCTTCGAGGCTGCCATCAATCCCACTTTTTATCTGCGCCATCATTTCGTTTAAAGCTTGATCGACTAAGCCGTCATCAATCTCTAAGCCAAGTTCGGCAGCACGCAACCGCGCATAAGTCGTTCGCGTGATCGAACGTTCGACCTCGGCAAGTTGCTGCGGAAACATAAAACCGATCTCGCGCAAGACTAACTGCGCGTCGTTTGAATCCGTTGCCCCCGTCGGCGTTGCACATGCAACGCACCCTAAAGCTAGCAACCACACATAGCGCATTATTTAAAGTTCAGCGAACGCTTAACCTGCATACCATGACACGTTTGGCATTCCACTCTTTTACGGCCTGAGCCTTCGGAAGAGATTTCTAAGGTTTCAATATAACCCGAACCACCACATGTTGGACAGTACGAGAATTTAATATTAGACAAAGCGTAGTCACCAGAGAATTCTGAGTAATAAGCTAGCAACCATTGCAAACGCGCCGTTACCGGTGCGTTTTTCCACCAATCTTCAGGACGTACTTGATCACTGCTAGCACTAGCCGCCGTTTGTTGGTTTTTCAGATTGTCGAGATAACGTTTCATGCGATCTTCAACCTCGCGTTGTTGCTGAGTCTTACCGTCTGACACTTCTTCGTCTTCGGAAGATTTATTCAAACCACTGCGCGCACGTTCTTCACCGAGAATCCAGGTGCCGTCACCGTAACCAGCAGTGTGGGAGTTAGAAGAATAGTCGAGACGCGAAGCCCATAAGGCATCGATGTCACTGGTAACAAGGCTATCATGCATATCTGACATCTCGTCAACAAATTGCTGACGCACCAATTGTGGAACATCATTTTCTACCCAAGCCATCATCCCATCAAGACGTGCTGTTTTCTCTAGAGCCTGCTTGCGCAATACAGCAATGACTCGCAAGAACCAATGGCGGCGCAAATAATTAACCATAGATTTTTCACGATCTTTATCAAACTTGTCAACGAGTCTTAAGTACTCGCCACGCAAAGCAGCATTCGGGAAATCGGTGTCGTACTTTTCTAGTTCTAGCTTTGCCACAGTGAAACGCTGGCGATGCATGAGCTGCTTGACATATTCTAGGGCCATCGCCTCTTCTTGGTTAGCCAAAGTTTGTTCAAGCTGAACCAGAGCGCCATTAATGCGATTGATCAGTGGTGAGTCTGATTCGAGCGTAGCTACTTCAAGAGCAATTTCGTAATGCAACTTAGCTTTCTCGAGGGCGAACATGATTTCTAGCTCTTTCGCAAAGTTGTAATTCATCAAGCCATTCGACGCTTGAACTTGTGCAGCACGCTCGGCATAAAATTGCTCGGCTGTCAACACTGATGAAGCTTCAACTGTAATGTCTTCTATAGGCGCAGCCAGTAATTGTTTAGAGAAAGTAGTACGCGTCTCTTTGATGCGCAACTCGACCATCGTATTCGTTTCGTTTAAAACACGCCCAATGAGCTCTTTACCATTAGTGAGCAAGATGCGTTGCGCCAATACCATCGGCATTACAGTCTCGTTGGCGTATCCAAAAGATTCGTGCAAACGTTTTGATTCACCCGGAAACAAATCGGCCCAGACTAACTCGAGGCGTCCGCCATCGAATGCGGCAATGAATTCAAAGCCATCAAGGTTGTGGTTTTCGATGGAGCCGATTAGCACGCGGCCATCACGTAAACGCACGACTTCGTCGCTTTGTTGGGCAGGCAGCAATAAGCTACCGACGAGTATGAGTAATGAAGTAATCATTGTTGTTGCAATTGGATGCTGATGGGCACTTGTCTAAGGAGTACGAAAGACACCCTTGATAATACCCGCTCTGGAGACTTTTTGTAAAAGCGCAATTCTGCGCGTCGCATATCAGGATTAGAGCCCGCAGGATCTACTCGTAATTCGTATTTGTAAGCTGGCGCCAAGGGCACCTCTTGGTCTACAAATGTTTTCAGCTTATAGCTGTTGGACTTAGAGTCGTAACTGAAAGCCGTAGCCTGAATATCTGTAATAAGCGGCTCGATGGCTGGTGCTAACTCGGCATTGACACGCGCCTGTTGTTCAAAATTACCACCGACATGAAATAAGCCTAATAATGCCGTAATGCCGAACATGAAAATAGCTATCGCCACAATCACTTCGAGGATGGTGAAGCCTGACTTTGCGGAGCTATGCATCTACTGCCCTCCGTCCTGAATTTAGTAATGGATGCCGCGACGCATACAGTGTCGGGAAATACATATAGCTACCGGAGTCATGACTGACAGCGATGGTGTCTCGCTTTGCCCGTGCACTAAAGCTAATACGTGGGAAGTTACCGCCAACGGCAACCCACTCGTCGTTGATCAAGGCAAGGGGTGGCATTTTCAAGGGTGCGATTCCGCGCAAGACTACGCTAGCATTTTCACCATCAACGCCAGCATCAAGACGCGGCGGCTTCTTGCGGGCATTGCCTGCAACGCGCTCGACTTCTAGCTCAATCATCGTTGGGAAATTTAATCCTGAGTACGCCGCGGAAACTAGATTATTGCGAGTGCCAGAAGTTATAAAGCTCAAATTAAGAATACCATCAACGATGGTGATTGCATTATTATTACCGGCAACCGATAGTGCAGCACCATTCTCTTGAAGGCTGGCGGCAAGCCCTTCAATTTGCGCGACGCGCACCAACTTCGCGAAGCGCGGACCCAGTGCGCGTTCTGGGACTAGCATCCACATGATCTCTACGGCGTGAGTGCCCAGCGGATCATCGGCACTTAAGCCACCACCAGTTGCTAAGAAACGTAGGCGCGGTAAGCGCCACTCAGCCACACCATCCGCAGCAGGACGGGCGACGTAATCATCAATGATCATCCAACCGCGGTCGCCTAAGTGTAGTGCGCGCAAATCACTTTGCAGGCGCTCGGCGACACTGGCATAAACTAAGTCGCCACGTCCGCGACGCTCGCCTTGCTGCCATAGTCCGACTACCGAATCGACAACATTAACCACGAAAGTGGAGAGTACCCCCAACAGTAGTAAAGCAATCATGATCTCTAGTAAGGTCATGCCACGAGTCGCTGCGCTCTTATGCATTACTCGACCACCTCACTATCTTTGGTCATTTTAGTTTCGGCAAGATAATCAACAAGGACTTGGCGTATGCGCGGCGCGCGCGTCCAGCCGGTCGCTCGAAAGTCAGTCGCATTAAAAGCCCCTGCTTGCCAATCGAACATGAATCTAAAATCGATATGATCACTTAATCGTTCGAGTGGCAGCAAGCCGCCATCATCAGTGAATCCTTGATCGAATAATTGTAGATTATGTGTGGTCTGCGGATCGTCTTCCCAGTCGGCATCGCCACTGCGCACTAGTAAATGCACCTGCGAAGACCCGTAATTGCCGTCGACTTCGAAGCCGACACCGCGCCAGAATGCGTTTGGCTGCGTCATGCTGAATTGATACCATGCTCCAAGACCACTATTGGACTGCGGCGCATATAGATCTAACCAACGCGTCGGGAAGTGATAAGCGATACTTCCGGCGCTGTGTCCGCTAACGACTGTGCCGAAGCTGCCGCGCAAAGTACCTGAGCCTGCTCGTTTGCCCACGCTTTCACGCAAACGCGGCATCGACAGTTCCGCTCCACGGCCGCGCATTGGGGCAAACAGTAGTTCGTCGTCGATTAACAGCATGCCATACTTTGGCAATACTGAGGGGTCTTCAATTTCGAGGTTGTATGAAGAGACTTCGAGGTCGCTGTTAAGAGCAGTGGCAAGGCGTCCGTCAACAATATGTATTCTGGCGCCAGAGGCATGCCCGCGCTGCTCAGTACCATGCAAGCCACGGCCATTAGGCGCAATATTAAACTGTCCGGTACCGGCATCGATGCTTGAATAAGCAATGCGTTCGCCATCAATATCTATGATTCCGGATGGCGGTAATTGCTCGAGGTACTCTCCGGCTGTACCATTTTGAATGCTAACACGGTAATTGTTCAGTGAGAAATCGTAGGCATTGGCCTGCACAAAAGTCTCGGTGCCTTGTTCTAAATCTTCATCCAGGAAGAATGCACCACACGCAAAATAATCCGTTGGGCTACCAAAGCCGCCCGTTGCATGCACCGCAAATTCATCGACATAGCCGCTCATGGCGCCGGCAGTGCCCGTTGAATCAGCACCGATGTTCAAAGATGTTAAAGATTGCGGGCGTTCAAAATTCGGGAACTTAACGAGGCGATTATAATTACGCAAATCTAAGCCTTGCATACTTTCGGCAAGCGCTGTCAAGTCAGAAGCGAGAAACGGCAGACCTGGAAACTCTGAGAATGCCACGTAGGTTGCCCGAGGATCTCCTCCGATTCCTTCTAGACGCTGCGTCGTTGCCCATTGAACTTCGAACCACAAAGGATCTGCTGTTTCGCCAGCTTGCATAATCGCTACACGATCGAGGCGTCCCACAAAACCATTTCCGGGTTCTGAGAATAAATTTGCGGGCCCAAATGAGCGCAACGTTTTGAATACCGGTATCGCTTTTTCTCCGGCTTGATGCGCGTGGTCGAAAGTGCCGTTTACTCCGCGGAATGACAAGCTTAAGGCCAATAGATTTATAAAATCTTCTTTGTCTTCCGTCACGCCAATAGTTGGACGGAAAGCATACAGTGGTGTTTCGGCATACGGATCTTGCGCAGGTGCATCGATGCCCGCCGAGTTGTCAGGGGCATCAGGAGCTGCAGGTGGTCCGCCTGGTCCGCCTGGTCCGCCACCGATGGTATCTTCTGAAGAGACTAATGCTATTACAGAGACTAACGCGTTCCAGTTATCGCGCACGAAATGACTGTTAATAATTTGGTCATAACGCACCCATTCGGTATTGCCAGGATTGCCCGTTGCAGCAATTTGCACAAAAGAGGATTCGTCAACGGGCGGCAGAGCATAGGTAAATTCGGACGCGCCCGATGCACGCACGCTAATCGGCATGATATATACGTTATGCGGAATAGAGTCATTGGCAAGAAGACCTGATGAGTCTATCGTTATATCGCCTTCGAACTCCATTATGAAAGTCGTGCCATTGGGATCAATCATTCCGGGCGGCCCCGCTTCTATGCCAGGGGTAACCACATTACGATCGGAGATGACTAAGACGTCATCAATGCGCGAAGAATACTGAATGAGCTCCATGCCACCGATACGGGAAAGGTCGTCAAGGTTGATCAGCGGACTGCCGTCTATACCCCAAGTTAGCCCAACCGGGCTGCCCTGCCACATTAGTGCATAACCACCATCGCTCTGAAAAGCCTGGGAGTAATTCAAATCGGACGGCGCCTGTTCACACGCCGACAACTCGATGGGGCCGACATAAGAACTACTAATGCCCACACCTATTTGGAAGGGGACTACGCCTCCGACGCGAATACTAGTGATGTCTTCGACTCCGGTTACGCAATTAGCCACCGACCACGGACCTACATCGCCGCTCATCGTTGAGCCGCCCGGCGGAATATCGCCAAGCAGAATAGATGAGTAACCGTAAATTTCGACACCTGAGCCAGAAGGATGCGAACTATCTAAAGTTAAAGCGAGCACATCGGTTGCCTCACGAGCTGAGCGTCCGCCGATAAACATATTCGCGTCACGCTGGACGGCAAAACTCGTCTCGGTCTTCGAAGAATATTCGATGACTTCATTGCCAATGCGGATTGCGCCATACCTTGGAAAGCCTTCTGTGGACTCAACATAAATATCGCCGGGACTACTTCCGGGAGTAAATGCTGATACCGCTTGGCTTAAGTGAGTGAAGCCGTCGATCTCGCCACGCGGCACACCATCAAGGCATACTTGGAATCCGCGGGCGGACTCATTGCGTAATAGTATTGACAGATGAAACCAGCGATTGTCAAGATCGAATTCTGCCGAATCGATACGTACCGTAACGCATTCTTCAAGGCCGTCGACGTCAAAAGGGTCTTCACCATGCGTGCCGTAACAACGCACCAGCAGCTCGCCTTGCTCGAAGGTGGCAACAATACGATTGCGATCGGTATAGTCAGAGGTGTAGTCGAACAACGTGGCGTTGGCAATCGAATTGCTATAGAACCAACCCTGTATGTGCAGTGGATCGTCATTACTCACCACGCCATCGCCAACACCCCAATCACCCGTAGTCGTGAACAACGGACCACGCGCGTCAAAGTCGTAACCCAACGGCGATTCGGTGTAATCAAAGTGATTGGTGACCCCGCGTCCGCCATAGGGTGCGTTATCGGCATCGCGCGCCGGAGTAGGAATAATCGCCGACACTTCCGGCTCGGTGTCGGGCTCGGTACGCGCAACGTCTTGGATCGTACCCAGCCGTTTAGAGATGGACGCCGTAGCATCGCTAAACTCGGTGGCGTACGCGCCAAGGTCGCTAGGCAAAGTACTCACTCCGTGCATGCCACGTTGCCAAAGAGCATGATCTTCGAAGCGCACTTGGTTATGCAACATTTCAAGCAACTGCCCTGCCGGCGCAACTTGCAACACTTGCTTAGCAGATGAGCGCGCCAGAGTGCGTCCTAAACGTGAACGTACAGCAGCATTAACGCGCTGCTCGAACTTTAAGCCGGCGCGGTAACCGTAACCTGTTGTCGATTGCCGCAGCCACGCATGGTTTGGATCGACGCCATTCAAATAAATCGCCCAACTATCGACATCGGTAATCGCCCCTTCGAGCGCCAATGGCTGCAGAACTTTCGTCCACAAATCATCTGGCCCTTGTAGTGGTCGCGCTTGCAACACTGCTTGGCTAACGCGCATCGCCTCGGCCGGACTCACCCATTCGCGGCCACTAACGCCGGTATATTGAAAGGATGATCTCACGCCCATAACCCTAAACTGCAAGCCCGTGAATAGCGCCTGCAATACTTCTGGACGACAAGAGTTTATGTCGATAGGTTCGCGCGACATAGGAATGACTCGCGTATCAAAAGCGACAAAACCTTCTGGGACAGGACTGGCAAGCTGCATGACGCCACCACCGCCAGCCAAAACTAGCGACTCAAAGGAATCGCCATCATTGTTTTCGAGACGCACATAGGTGCCAGGATTAACAATCAGTTGACTATCGATACGTATCACATCTGGCTGCTCGATATCAATCTCGCGACTCATAAATGAGCCCGGTTGCCACCACGCCGCACCATAAACACCGCTACTTAAGCAACTGAGTTGCTGTAAATAGTCACGATCTCGCTGTGGAAGTAAACTGTCAGGATTGCCGAAGTCAAATTCTAAGGCATCGGCAAAAAATTCAGGTGGTGCATAGCCACTAACACCCAAATTAGATAAGGGGATAGAAAGTACCCGCGGGTCGGCGATAAAGCGTCCTTCGCGAAAGCGTACACGCTCGAGATCATCTGGCGGGTCAAGAGCCTCTTCGACTTGCAAAAAGTTGCTAGCATTTTTTGAGCCATAGATCACCCACGAACCTGAAATCAACAACATGCCACTTTCAGGAAAGCCCGCTGTTGAAGTTACCGGAAATCCGGTTTCAGCATGACTGACTTCGCTAGTCAAGAAACATGGATGTATTACATTTTGCAATAACATCACCGGTGCGGTTGCCAAAGAAATCTTTGACTGCATGTTTTCAATCTCAACGCCCCATGACTCGCGACTGCGGCTGTAATTATCCCCTAAGCTTTGCGGCAGTGGACCGAGACTGCTGCCGTCCCATTCGCTGGCAGCATCGTAGAGCGGAGTTGGGTCGAGGGCTGAATGGGTTTGCACCTGTTCAAGCGCCATATAATCGGATGCCGACTGCACCGCTACCCGCGCCTGCATGCGGTAAATAGCCTCGTTGGAGGACTCGGAGCGCACACGGCTTGCAAACAAAAAAGGTACGCCTAATGCGAACAACAAAGACAGCGACATCAGCACAATGATTAAAGCTGCGCCGCGCTGCACCACTACTGATTTACTATGTATAAGTAAGGTGATCAATCTATCACCTCTTGAGAAAAACGTCCTATCACAAATTTAGACAACTCTTCGCCGAAAGACTCAACCACTAACAACACATCGTCGCTATGCGAATCGGCTAGCCCTCCGAAACGGTCGAAGGAAATGGTTGGAGATGACATAATCATCTGCACATCATCCGGAACTTGCGGACCTAACTCTGCATTACGCGACTGCACGAAGAATTCGTCAATCTTGCCGAGCCACGGTTGATTATCATCGCCGAAGACGGGGACGTCTTGTGCTGCTGATAAATATTCAGGTAACTCTGCCGAAGCTACTTCTCTACCGTCTATTTGCAATGCGCACTTACCATTAGCGGCGACGATTCGAATATGCTGCCAGCGCAAAGCTTGCAACGAACCGACCGCTGTCTCGAGCGTGATGTCGCTGAAAAAATCGCCGTTACCAGCGCGCACTTTACAAATCAAAACGCCATTACGCAGTTGTTCGATACTTAAGATACCTGACCAATTCAGAATCTGTCCGGAATCGGTGTCGAGGGGATAGCAATCGAAATCAACGACAAAGCCTTCACTTAGGTTAGGTGTGCCGCGACCATTTACCACGGCTACTCCGCCTTCGCTTAAATCTAGACATGCGCCACAGCGGCCTGCGACTTCTAGTTGCGCCTGCCCTTCAAGCTGGACATTCTCACGGATTTGCGCCGAAGCTTCGAAGCTTGCCTCAAACACGTTACGAAACACCAAGCGTTGCCAGCGCGCGGCTTCTTGTTCGGTCGCTGGGTTTAAGCTTAACACCACCGTTTGGTTGGAAGCTCGCGCGCGATCGCGACTAGACTCGATGAAGTTTTCAACAGCTGCTTGCAAGCTAGAGCGGCCAGGTTCGATGCGGTCGAAACCTGCCATACCGATACCCGCGACAATACCAATCATCACCATAACCACCATTAGCTCAAGCAAGGTGAAGGCTGAAGAATGAGATTGCTGGCGCACGTTTTTAGAAAGAAAAAATGTCGTCGTCAGTACCGAACTCGCCATCAGGGCCAGCCGAAACTAATTGAAAAGAACTAGGCTTCGAGAACGATTTTGTGCGTTCATTACGATGCGGATTTACCTCTTGTTCATCGATAAAGCCCTCGCCTGCTAAAACTAAAGTAACCTTGCGATCGTTGTAGTGCAGGCTGTCAAAATAAACGATTGGATTATCCCATTCATCGCCTAACTCGAACAACTCGCGCGTGCCAAGCACAGTTGTGTTGCGCGAAGCTTCGTCACCGTCGGTGTTTATCAACCATTCTTGAGATGGACGTTGCCCAGTGTACTCGGCATCAAACAATGCTAAGTACAACGCCTCGGAGCGGTCATTGATACTATTCGCAGCGATGTTCGTTGGCAAATAATCTGTAGGGTATTCTCCTTCAACACTGCGATAAGACTCGATCATCGCAGAGATGGCATGTAAATTTGCCTTTGCCGCTTTAATCTTACCCTTCTCAAGAGAATTGCCGCCAAAGGCAATAAACGAAGCACTCAAAATGCCGATGATGAGCAATACAATCATCAACTCCATTAACGTAAAGCCAGCTTGTTTTTTCATTTGATTTGAGCGTATATTAACTCGACATTATCAAGACTAATGTCTACCGGCAACGCGTGTGCCGTCTTAGCGTAAAAAGAAGAGGTCATTTGTCCTGTAGGATTACGTAGTGCCACAACCTCGGCTGAGTACACTACTTGATTATTTACTCGCACGGTAAGCACCGGCTGCTTAGGCTCGCGGTCTAGGCTGTAACGCACGTTCATGGGGACGCCCACTGCGACACTCATGCTTAGGTTCTCGGATTCAACACGCGTACCACGACTTACGCTGTAGCTAAGTTGCCCTTCACGGTTGCGTTCGACTTCGAAGGACCATGTTTTCTTGGAACGGTTCATCAACGCAATCGCCACGCCAGCTGAACCACGGTGGTTTGCACCAATCGTTAAATCAGAATCGAAGCTACGAAACGCAATACCCGGAACAGAACGCGATACCGAGGTACGCGCCGCTGCTTCGTGTTGCCCTTCAATGATCAATGCTTGATCTTGATGGCGAGGCGCAATGCCTGCGCGCGCGCCATTCTGTAAATCCCAGCCTGGGCGTAAACGCTTGTCGGAGAAATCGTCCGTCCAGCGGCGTAATCGATCATGCTCCTGTAAGCGTAACTGCCATAATTGAGCATATAGGTATTGCTCGTTTTCTAAATCGTCACGCAGTGCATCTTGCAAGTATGAGAATTCGGCGACCGACATATCTAGTTCGTCACTAACATACATGGTTATCGCACGAGAATTACGTGCAGCATGTAAAGTACTATCAAGAGACAAGGCATAGTCGAAGGCTGACAATGCGGCGTCGTGCCTAGATAAGTTCAACAAGTTGACCCCCTGACGCAAGTGCACATTAGCCCAAGCCGCAGCGCTCGTAGTCGACTTCGTTTGCGCATTCAATTGTTCGTCGATACGCATAAACGCAACATTAGCTTTAGCGTAATCGCCTTGCTCAGACAGTAGTGCTGCATAAGCCGCTAACAGAGCTGCGCAATCAGGATTATCTTTTACAAGATCTTCGTATCCCTGCTGGGCACCAAGTAGGTCGCCGTTACGAGCTGCCATGAATGCTTGCAGGTAGCGCGCATAAACATGCAGCGGTGACTGTTCTAAAGCTGATGCCAAGGCAACCTCAGCCGCCTGCTGATCTCCGGCAGCATCATTGAAGAATGCTAATGCCGCTAAATAATCTGCAGCGTTCAAGGGCTGCGCTGCAACCGCTGCTTCTAGATCACTAATCACGCTAGTAGCATTACCGCCGTTAGCACCGGTTGTTATTCCGCGCATGTACAGCAACTGTGCTGTAGCACCGGAATCCATTACCGCTTGTTCGGCAGTCGCTTGTGCATTTGCGAAATCGCCGCTTAAGTACAAGGCAGCTATCTGTCCAGCACGCGCCTGAGCAATGACCGCCAACTTATCTACAGCTAGAGACTCGGTGGTAGCAAACTGATCGATAGCCGCTGGCCAGTCTTGCTGCGCCAACATTGCGAGACCTAAGTCTAAACCATTTTGCAGAGCCATTTGACTACTACGATTTGCTTGCTTGTTAAAAGCTCTTTGCAAATTTTCACGCGCCGCAGTGTATAGGCCATCATGCAACATGGAATTACCTAGGGCCATGGGCGCAAAAGAAGAGCCGTCACTTACTTCTAAGGCCATCTCAAATTGATCGCGCGCTGAAGTAGCCAAACCGAATTTCTGCAATATCTTTCCCATTGCTACGCGTGGTGCCGACATGTGCGCAAAACGTTTTGGGCTCAATCCAGACTGCACCAAAGTGTCCACGAAATCGCCAGAGATAGCATCGCCGACCATCAACGCATAAATGCTGAACGCTTGATCGTATTCGAGGGTCGCCTCATAAGTCTTGGCTAATTGCAGCCAATTGCTACCATCATCAGGAGCTAATTGCGCCGACTTTAAGGCCATTACTTTTGCATAGTCAAATGCGATGGGCTCGGACATGCCATTAGCCAACAACCAATCAATAAAGACAGCTACCTTCGATAAAGACCCCGCAGACATACCGCGCAACTCGGACAAATAATCTAGCTCTATCTTGTTATGCAATGTCTCAGCAAAACCAAAGGCTTGATATTCATCGCCAGCAAAAGGACGCACGCCATAACGTTCGCTACCGGTGTCGACATCGTATTCAACAAACAACAACGCGTCGCCGGTCGAAAGTCTATAGCGGTCTTCACTGACAATCCTACCGTAAAAAGTAGTGATAGCATTGATACGGATGTAGTCAAACTCGGTGCCGTACTGCTGCTCGCCATCTATCTCGATTCCGTCAGCGAAATCATCGAGATCATCTGTCGCCGAACTATCTACAGCTGACATTAATCCATCCAAACTAAAAGGCCTAACAAACAAGTTTAAGCTTTGCACATGTGTGCCTGGATTAGGCAGAGGTGGTGGCAACAATATCGATGGCGCCGGCAACTCAGGGAAGGGTACTTCGAGTGCTGCCAATGGTTGATCCGCACTTGGACGCAAAAACAAATCGCGTCCGCCGTCGGCACTTGCTAGCTGGGCGACTAAATCGACACTACCTGTCGACTGTAGTTCGAGCTGCTTTACGCCCTGCCGGATGCGTCCACTTGGAACTTTTTCTGAGAATAATGACGAGGCTTTTATGCCTAAGATCATTAAGACGATGATGAAAACTATTGGTTCACGTTTCATTATTCAAGCTCGGTTGTTAGTTGTGGCAGAATTCCTATTTCGAATTCGATGACAACGCGCTGTTCGCCCTTCTTTTGATTAGGAGGCAACACTTCTAGAGAGACTATGCCCAATGAATTACCTTGATGCTGCGCGAGCATCAATTGGCGCAAAAATGGCGTGACGGACACGCGCTCAAAGGTCAATTCGAGACTAAGGGCTGTAATTAACAACGGTGAAACATTACGTCCGACACGCATATGCTTTTGTTTCGAAATACGTATTTTATCGACTTCGTTTGCGCCTGTAGCAATCGCCAAACGCACGGTGCGGTCAATCACATCAAGAGCACGCAAGTGTTGTTCAATCGCCAATGGCTGCGAAGGAGAAACCGTAGGCAAGCCTAGTGATTCATCTACTTGGCAATTATGGCGCAGCGCCCAACCAATCAGTTCGTCACGTAGTTCGCCGGTCAATGCGATGTAATGCTGTGCCGGAGCAACACCATTAGGCACTTGAAAACGTTTGCGGAATGGCGGCAATGCCCCAGACTTTAAAGTTTCGATATCTGCATCAAGTTGCTCGAGGCGTTGCTCGAGATCACTCACTTGCGAAACCGAATACTGCGCGCTGTTAGAGCCGGTACGCTTCATTCTAGACACTGAAGCAGAAGCTGCCTTAAAGCGATCGGCTGCGGGACCCGCAACTAACGACAGCAATATGAAAAACACGACTAGCCCGCCTGCAAAACCTAAAATGAATTTACGGTTCGCTTGCCAAAATGCATCAATATTCATTTATAGACCCTCCTGTTCATCAACCGGACTAGTGGGTGACAATATATGTGCTTGCAGCGACCACTCTAATGAAATACCACGTGGATTCGATGAAGCCTTAACAGCAGACTGCCCACCTGGAACATTTTTCTCGAGTTGACCGGTGAATAGCGCAAAGTCGCGACTGGCGCCACGCACGTCTTCTTCAGCACGGCCGCGCACCAACATAATCGGTACTCGCTCGCCTTCTAGTTGCCAATCTTTACCATCGACGAGTTGCACCATCATCGATTCTATCCATAAGCTAGGGGGTAAATTGTTTTCGAGGTAACTCATGAAGTTATATGCACTGTCGCCTATCGAGCGGCGGTTGCGCAAGTCATGAAAAACAATATTACGCTGCTCTATTTTCTCGATGAGGCCAAGTGCGGCCTCGTGATTACGTTCATTTTTTTGCTCGTCACGGCGTAAGCCACGCGACACCGACTCGGCGTCGTCGGCCAAGCCACCCATCACCACTAAACTTAGTGCAATGAAAGCTGCTGCCGCCACGCCCATCAGTATTTGAAAGACACCGCGTTCGGCAAACTCGCGCTTCTTCTTCGCGGCCGCCGTCAATATTTCGAGCGCATACAAACCCGAGTCGGAAGCACCCAAAGCAAGACCGATTGCAACCGTAGCACCACAACCATCGCTCTCTAGTTGCTCAGCGTCTTCGTCTGGCAGCGCATCGATGTTGATCATTTCTGATGGATTCCAGACAGCGACGTCTACACGCATGCGATCTGCCAAGAATTCGGCTAAATTTGTAGTATTAGCAGCGCCACCGGTAAGCAACACCCGATCAAGATTGAGCTCGCTTAAACGCGCTTGCGATTTGCACAATGTAACTACCCCCGACAACAATGTTGGCAGCGACTCGTACATTGGCAATAGCGGACGCGTTACGCGATCGATATCGGTAGACTGCACTGTGCGCAAAGC
>JBLINB010000031.1:0-19256 GCA_047638975.1 Myxococcota bacterium | reverse complement strand
CCCTTTAACGGCTCCGGTAACCCTACAGAATGATGCCGAAATGGCTGTCGCAGACATAGATTCTATTTATGCCAACCGCGAGCTACTAGAAATGCTCGAAATCTTAGAGGACGATGAAACGACAACTCTTGAAACGGTTGACTTTGCGCTAGATATCATCGAACCGGATGAGCAGCAATGATTTTTGCCACATTAATTCTTGTAGCGTTGTCGCAGCAAGGCAAACCTCCTGAGCATAATCCTGAGGCTCAGCAATGGTGGGAAAAATTAAGCACCGAAGAGCGCAGCGAGTACCGCCGCCGGCACAGTAATTGGCGAGACATGGAAGGCGCGCGTCGCTCTAAAGTAGAAGAGCGTCACAGGGCTATGCACGACGCCACTGTAGAGGCACAAAAAAACCTTAGCCCCGAAGAGCTAGAAAAATTTAACAAATTGGGCGAGATAGAGCGGCGAGAATATTTGCATAGCCTTATACGTAAGAAAAACAATGGCGCAGGGCCGGGGCGTAAGCCATATCCACCGGAACAGGGCCATGAACTTAGGCAAAAAAAAATAGTGGCCGCTCTCGGCGAAGCAGAGAAAGGTGGGTGGATCGGCCCGAGAACAGCGACTTGGTTAAAAACGGCTTCAGACAGTGAAAGGGTGCAGGTGTTGCTAGAAGTACGTAAATGGCAGTTCCTTGAAAAGGCTGATAAAGACGGCTTCTGGAAGTCGGAAGAGATAGGCAAAGAGCAGCAGAGCAGATTAATAGCCATGCCGGCAGAACAATTTTTCTTGGAAATTAGTGCTATCATTGGGGGCAAGCACAAGATGCATGGTAGCGAACGTCAAAAAAGGCGTCCACCGCCACCACGCAAGTCTTCCAAGGAAAAAAACAGGTAATAAGGCCTACATTGGTCGATAGCTTTTATTAGCCCCCCCGTTGCGAAAGAATGACCAATCCCGAAACCCAACCAGCCGTTAACGGCGCAGTGCATGCCAATTTACTTGGCGCTGTAAATAAATTTCGCTTTCGCGGAGACCGGCTGAGCTGTGACGAGCTCAATTATGCCCCACTCTGTAAAATTAACGGGGTAGAATACAAAATCGCTAATCTTTCGTCAGCAGGCATGGGCATCGAGTCCGAGTCGCCGTTGTCCATAAAGGTTGGTCAAATAGTTGAGCAGATAGAGGTCTGCCACCACGGCCAATTATTTTGGACGGGATCTATTGAGGTTACCAGTGTTAATCCAGGGAAAACTCAAGCCGGCTTTCGACTCATCGCCGGCCATATTAGCATGCCAGAGCTGCGCTTCAGAGACGAGTTTCTTGAGCACCGCCTAGGCAAGTACCTTGATCAGCGCGATGAGCAGGCACACCTCTTGCCCGCAGGATGGCAAGCAGATGTTGCGCAACTGCACTCGATGTTATGCGAAGTGCACACGTTGCTAGATGATTACGAAAAGAGTGATTATGAGAACCAGTGGCGGCATAGTGAATTGTCAAAGAAACTGTGCGCAGCTACTTTCGAAAAGTGGTCCCCAGCCTTCTTAGAGATTGCAACGCGGCTTGATGAAAACTCATTGAACTTTGATGCCGAGACTAAAAAGCAGGCAGAAAACTTTTCACAAACACTGCTAATGCGAGAGCTCATTCACGGCGAAGTTCAGCGCCGCGCATATGAGAAGCCACAGGGGTATGCTGGCGATTTCCGCATGATGGAATTAACTCAAGCAGACACCCTTGAGGGCGAAACTTTATACGCGAGATTTTTGCAGTACTTTTCGCAAGAAATGTCACTAGGCAAAACGGTTTGCGCGCGCGGGCAAGTTGCCTTTGACGCCATCAGTGATGTGGCCAAACTAAACCGGCCAGTGAAGATCGTTTCTCTTGCTTCTGGCCCAGCCATGGAGCTGCGCCGCTTTGTGAAGGAGGCGAAAGTTATCGAACACAAGATAGATGTGTTCTTGGTCGACCAAGACGAAGATGCATTACGCAATTGCCTTAATGCACTCAATAAAATTTGCGCCGAGCGTGGCGACAATCCGCCGATTGAGTTTCACTGTCTACATTTTTCTTTGCGCCAAATTCTTGCGCCAAAGAAAGGTGCCGAGCGCGAATTAGTTAATGGAATATTGACCAATGTTGATTTGGTTTATTCGATGGGGCTTTTTGATTACTTGCCGCAACCTTTAGCCCAGCGCACAGTGAAAGAGCTCTTTGGGCTTTTAGCAAGCGGCGGTAAGTTGCTGATCGGCAACTTAGTACGTGTTCCGGATAGTTCATGGCTAATCGAGTATGCCTCCGCATGGCACTTGATCTATCGCGATAAAGCGATCATGAAAGACATGGGTAGCGAGTTAGACGTTGACGTAGAAGTGATGTCCGACGAAACAAGTCATTGCTTGTTCCTGTTTGCGCAAAAAGAGTACTAAGCTTTTAGAGCAAGGGTAAGCTAATAACGAAAGAGGCGCCTTCTTTTACGGTGTTATCGATGGCAACCGAGCCGCCGTTAGCCAAGATAAGGTTGCTTACAATTGCCAGGCCCAAACCGCTTCCTTGCGCTTTTCCAGCAGTGGCATATGCCTGGAATAAAGAGTCAGCAATTTCTTCGGGTATACCCGGTCCATTGTCGCTGATGCGCAATATTAAATTTCCGTCGCCGGTGCTGGCGTGCATAGAGACTTTTGGCTCAACTGTTTTTTCGCCTAATAATGCATCGCGAGCGTTATTAACAATATTTTCAATAATGCGCGCAAAACGTTGATGATCGACTAGTAAGCTTTTATCTCCGTCTTGCATCGTGAAGGACCAATCAATACCAGAGTGCTTCAGTGCAACTCCTGACTCGCTGGCGATAGGTACTAATAATTCTTCGACTGTTACTATCGATTGTTCAAGCAGAACTTCGCGGCCACTTACAAATTCGAGCAACTCTTGAATCATAGAATTAACGCGCCGCACCGCCTGCTCAATAGCGCTTAGTTCTTGCTCTACAATTTCGCTTTGCTCTCCGCCGCCTGCAATGATGCGTAGTAGCTCGGCACGGTTAACAATTGCAGTTAACGGACCACGCATATCATGCGCAAGGGTACTTGCAATTTGGCCAACAGCTACTAATCGCGAATTGCGCTCATCGAGTTCTTCGAGAGTGGCTATGGTTCGTAAATGAGTAGCAATTCTCGCTTCAACCTCGGCGAGCTTAAAAGGCTTATGGATATAATCAACGGCGCCTAATTTTAAACTTTCAACCATCGCCGACGAATTAGCCTGTGCAGTTAGCATCAATATTGGTGTGCGGTTGAAAGATTTGTCTTGGCGCAATTCCGACAACATTTCGAAGCCGTCCATAATGGGCATTTGCACGTCTGAAATAATAATATCAGGGTGTTCTTGGCGCGCAACACGCAACCCATCCTCGCCGTTTTCGGCGAGTAAGATATTGTAGGTTTGGGATAAAGATGAAGCGATGAAGTTGCGCATATCGGCATTATCTTCAACGATTAATATTCGTGGAGCATCGGCAGGGGCAGCTAGTTCTGGCGCAACCTCATCTGGCTCTGGCGTAGGCGCGACAGCATCACCAATGTTAAAAGCGGGCTTGTCCTTTTTAACACTAGAAGCGCTTTCTTCTAGTGGGTCCCAGTCGCTAGTCTCTGCATTTGGCAGCAGTATGGTAAATGTTGTTCCAACTTCAAGCTCACTTTCGACATTTATGCTTCCGCCGTGTAGTTCCACTAAGTCTTTTACCAAGGACAAACCTAAACCGGTACCCTTAGTTTTGTTTCCAGCCTTCTCAGGGGTTTGGTGGAAGCGATCGAAAATATATGGCAACTGCTCGGCCTCCATACCGCGGCCCTGATCGCTGACAGTGAGAGAAATATTATCACCAGCAATTCCTCCTTGCAGCAAAACCCTACTATCGGGGCCCGAAAACTTTAAGGCATTAGAAATGAGGTTCATAATGACGGTTTCGATTTGATCCGGGTCAATCGGGAATCTTGGCAGGTCAGCAACGCCTTCGTGTTCTAAGCAAATCCCTTGTTGTTCAGCAGAGGGTTGCGCACTTGTGACTAGTCCATCTACAATGTCAGTAAGGCTATAAAGTTCACGTCGGCATTCTAGTTTGCTTGAATCTAGTTTGGCTAAATCTAGCAAAGCATTAACCTGCCGCAATAAGCGGTTGGCATTGGCATTCATAGACTTAAGCATCTTGGCTTGATCAACTTTATCGCCACGCATCATTGATTCTAGCGGGGCCAAAATCAGCGTCAAAGGCGTGCGTAGCTCGTGGTTGATGTTTGAAAAGAACCGTGATTTGGCTTTGTCCAATTCTTGCAAGTCGTCGTTGGCCTGCTCTAACTGAAAGCGCATAGCGAAGTCGCGACTTCTCGCGCGGCGCACTGTGATGGCCGCAAAATGTGTAAGCACCGCGGTACCTAACATAAAAGCAATCGGTGCAGCCGCGTGGTCGAAGGAATTGTTTTTCAGGTACGATGCCGTAAAGTATCCAAAATTGCTGACGAATAGGAAAAGTAAATTATTGTAGATACCCCACGGTAGAAATAATCCTACGAAAAACATCAATAGGATGAGTCCGAAAAAGTAGTTGTTGTCAAAGCCGCCCATGAAATAGCACATGGTGGTTAACGCCGCCGAGCCTACCAGGAAAGTGAGTAAAGTTAGCCCACGCACATGGCGTTCACCAAAAGCAGTCTTGGATATTGGGATTATAGCTATAGGAACTGTCACAGCAATTACTCGCACTACGGCGAAGGTCAGGAACAGTTCCGGAACAATAATCCAATCTAAGAGCAAAAAAGATAGAAATACAAAGATGCCAAGCGGCAGCCCTGCGCGCATTTGGCGGCTGAGGAGGGCTTGTTCCGTGCCCTCGAAGAGCGCAGAGAAGTTTTCTGGCAAATCGTGGCTAAGAGGGCTATTGTCGGAGAGTGGCGTCATGGTGGGCAATGATTTGACTATACTATAAACATGGCATACCTTTTACTTGCCGAAGACGACGCGGATATTCGTGAAACTCTTTGTCGCTTGCTCGAGCACATTGGGCATAGAGTCGTAGCCGTGTCAGATGGCCAACAAGCGGCCGCCGAGCTAAAAGCCCAGCGGTTCGATTTAATGATTACCGACCTCATTATGCCAAATGGCGAAGGTATCGAAAACATTGTTACTGCGCGCCGCGAAAATCCAGAATTAAAAATAATCGCGATGTCTGGTGGTGGCGCTAACCGCGCAGAATCTTATCTAGAATTAGCAGAGAAGCTCGGAGCATCTGTTTTTAAAAAACCAGTTGCGCCACGTGAATTAATGGCCGAAATATCGCGCTTGCTCGACTAGATACGGGCATTAACAATTTCTAAGATTTTGGTCTCGCTGTTAATGGCCAGCTCTTGAAGCTTGGCACCATTGTCTAAAAACTGCTGACGTATTTTTTTGTCGTTTAAGTCAGCGCTATTAATTTTCACATTTAAATAGGCGCCCATTACTGCAGACCGCGCACACAACGCGGCAACTCCGGCATCGGATAAAGAAGCGGGGATGCCATCCTCAACCATCGCTGCTGATAATTTCAGACTGTCGGCTGCGACTTCCATGATGCGAAACGGAATAGCGATTGCGTTTAAGACCGCTTCTTGCCCGGCAAGCTCCTTTGCTTTTTTCTCGGCATCGTTGCTGGAGGGTAATTTCCAGGTCGCCATGATTTGATTGAAGGCATCCGTGTCGAGATCAATTAGATTTAGCAATTCATCGTGGCATTTTTTGCCACGCTCGGCCCAATCAGAAAACTCTTCCCAGCGCTCGTCCCATCCCGGTTTGTGCGAGGAGAGATTCGCGACCATGGTGCCGAGAGCAGCACCAAGTGCGCCGAGCGTAGCGGCGACAGATCCGCCACCTGGGGCCGGAGACTCTGATGCCGTGAGGTTGGTGAATGCGCGCACCGAGAGGTTAATCAAGCGTGAAGACTTGTTTTTACCCTCAAGCACGTACTCGATAATCTTTTCTTCAGGCTTAAACGGGTAGAGCTCATCAAGCCCCATCGATTTAACTGCAATTTTTATTAATTCAGAATCGGCCACTCCGGTTGAGCGTGACTGTTTGCGCAAGAAATAGCGTCCGGCATCAAGCATGGCCTGTAGAGGAATTAAGCCCACTAGCTCAGATCCGGTAACGCGAATGCCACGCGCCTGCGCCTTAGCAACGACTTCGTCAAAAGCTATGTGGGTGGCAGTGATGGAAACGTTGGTCAAGTTCATAGACACTTGGCAAATACCGAATTCTTCGATAAACCAACCAATGCCTTTTACAGCTCTTAGGCTTCCTGAAACCCAGATTGGTTCGCCGTCTTTGTCTCGCTGAATTTCGCCAGTAATCGGGTGCGGCTTGCGCAACACTCGGCCTTTTTCTCGCACATCGAAGGCGATGGCGTTGGCGCGGCGCGTGGAAGTAGTGTTGAGGTTAACGTTGTATGCCACTAAGAAATCGCGGGCACTGACTGCAGTTGCTCCAGTGGTCTCTTGAAATACAGACGGGCCAAAATCAGGACGCCAACGTTCATCTTGCAAACGCGTGGACAGTGCTTCGTATTCTCCAGCTCGGACTATAGCTAAATTTTTGCGCTCATCGATGAGCGCAGCATTTTCATAGCAGTAAATGCTCAAGCCAACCTCTTCGCCTAGACGCTGTGCCAGTTCGCGAGCATACTCGACGGTTTCATTCATGGTGACTCCGGAAATGGGCACTAATGGGCAGACGTCCATTGCCCCGAAACGTGGATGTTCGCCATTGTGCTTCGACATATCAATCAGCTGCTTCGATTTATGGCCGGCGAGTACTGCGGCCTCAATTACGGCTTGCGGTTCTCCAACAAAAGTAACCACTGTGCGGTTGGTGGCGGCGCCGGGGTCAACATCAAGCAGCGTTACGCCGTCGACGCTACAGATGGCGTCGGTTATTTGCTTGATTATGGCCATATTTTGGCCTTCGCTGAAGTTAGGAACACATTCGATGAGCTTTTGCATGGCGGATAATTTAGAGTAGCGGCACCTTTGTTACCTGCCTTTTCTTTTCAAAGCTTGAGAAAGCGCACAAATTTGCGCTGGCTTGACCTGCGCAGCCCATCTGAGTACGGAATAGACCACGTGCCAGGGGCCGAAAATCTCCCGCTATTCGATGACGAACAGCGGGCAGTAGTGGGCACTTTATATAAGCAACATTCTCCGGATAGGGCCTACCTAGAGGGGCTAAAGATTATTGAGCAGCGCTTGCCGAGCTTGCTAAAGCAGGTGCTTGGCAAGTCTATAGACAGTGCATTACTAAAGCGCAATTTCGATATCCTCGCCAAAAATCTGCGCGGCGGGATTGACGCGACGCCGCTTGATGTCAATCAAGCCCTAACCGATGACACCAAGATTGTGGTTTACTGCTGGCGCGGCGGCATGCGATCGCGCTCATTTGTCAGCCTACTGATATCACTCGGCGTCCCCGCTGTACTATTAGAAGGGGGCTATAAAGATTATCGCGCTTGGGTCAGTGCGACTCTAAAGCAAGGTCCATTCCCGTCAGCCATCGTGCTGCGCGGTCGCACCGGTGTTGGCAAGACTGAGCTGTTGGCAAGTATCGAGGTGGAGGCCCCCAACACCACCATCTGCCTAGAGTCTTTAGCCGACCACCGCTCTTCAGCACTAGGAGCAGTTGGACGGCGTCCTGTGAGTCAAAAAATGTTTGACTCACGTTTGCTCCAGCGACTGAATGAAGTCGGATCCGGCCCGGTATTTATTGAAGGCGAGAGTCGCAAGGTCGGAGATGCGGTTATCCCAGGCGGGGTTTTTGCGGCAATGAAGGAGGGCACGCAACTGCATATCAAGGCAAGCCGCAAGTTTAGGCGCAGGTCTCTGCAGCTTGACTACCTTGCTCATCCAGATGCGGTTGCCCAAATCAGCGCCGCTTTGCCGTTTCTAGAGTCGCGTATCGGCAGCAAATGGCTGGGCGAGTTGCAGGCGCTGCTGGCCGCGGAAAACTATGACGGGCTGGTCGATGTTTTGCTCGACCATTATTACGATCCGCTTTACGACCGTGAAGATCATCAGTATCAGTGGTTTAGCGAATTGCACCGCGATAATGTGCAAATCGTTGAAGAATTAATTACAATATATTCGCGAATCACCGCATAACACTTAAAAAAATACCTTTCGATGTGTGGCTTCCTAGGAATTGCTGGCTTACCCGGACGCGATGTTGCGTCTGAACTTTACGAGGGGCTAATCGCTCTTCAGCACCGCGGACAAGACGCCGCCGGAATTCTGTCGTTTGACGGCATGTTCCACTTGCGTAAACAAAATGGCATGGTGCGCGATATTTTTAAGTCTAGCGACATGCAGCGGCTTAAGGGTAATTTGTCTATAGGGCATGTGCGTTATCCAACGGTTGGTATGGGAGCACAAGAAGACGCGCAACCGTTTTATATAAACTTTCCGTTTGGTATTGCGATGGCGCATAATGGAAACTTAACCAATTGGGTTGACCTAAGAAAAAACAGGTTTCCGGAAGACAATATTGTTTTAGAATCTTCATGCGATGTAGAGGCTATTTTATATGCTTTTGCGCAAGGCATGCAACGCACTTTGCGTTCTGATCCGATAGCAGCTCGCGTCGCAACGGCGGTTGAAGCGGCATTCGATTGCGCCAAGGGCGCATACTCTGTCGGCGGAATTTTATCCGAAGGCGTAATGTTTGGCTTCCGCGATCCTAGCGGCATTAAGCCTTGCGTTCTTGGTCGCCGCAAATCGGCAGAAGGCGTAGAATGGGCCATCGCTTCCGAGTCTGTTGCATTTGACGTCATCGGATTCGAGCGCGTGCGTGATTTACGCAACGGCGAAGCTGTAGTTATTGTGCCAGGCGAAGAGCCACAGTTTATTCAGGTGGTTGAAGAAAAACACACACCATGTATTTTCGAGTTGGTGTACTTTTCACGTCCAGATTCTTTCTTAGACGAGATCAGCGTTTATAAAACACGTCGCCGTTTTGGTGTGGCTCTTGCACAGCAATGGAAAGACGAAGGGCGGCCAATGCCAGACGTTGTCATTCCGATACCCGATAGCGCGCGTGATGCAGCTTTGGCTTGTGCCGAAGAATTAGCATTGCCGTACCGCGAGGGGTTTATCAAAAACCGTTATATCGGGCGCACCTTCATTATGCCTAACCAAGAAGAAAGGCAAAAATCCATTCGTCGTAAGTTAAATCCAATCCCACTAGAGTTTAAAGATAAAGTGGTGCTGTTAGTTGACGACTCGATCGTGCGCGGCAATACATCACGCAAAATTATTGAAATTGCAAGAGCCTCTGGTGCGAAGAAAGTTTATTTTGCTTCAACGTCGCCACCGCTTATTGCGCCATGTCCTTACGGTATAGACATGGCGACCGAAAATGATTTCGTTGCGATTAACCGCACGGTAGATGAAGTGCGCGCAGAGATTGGTGCAGACGAATTATGCTACCTCGATATTCAACGGATGATTGACGGCGGACGCGAAGGTAACGAAAAGATCACAGAGTTTTGCACGGGTTGTTTTACCGGAAAATATCCAACGCCTGATGCTACCGAACATTTAGAAGCGCTGTCTGCCGAGCGCGCTGCAGCAAGAACTTAATGCTTGTAAAAACTTTCGAGCACTTGCGCGCCGTCATCCGCTTAATAGCGGCAGCGGTGTTGCTGTTGATTTTGGTGGTTAGCTGGTTATTACCATTAGTGGTGCGTGTTTTTTCATCGCGCCAAGCCGATCGCTTATTATTGCGCCAACTCGGAATATGGTGCCGCGCGACTTTAAAAGTAATCGGAGTAAAAGTAATTAGCCAAGGGCCGAAGCCGTCCGCGCCATATTTATTAGCTAGCAACCACTTAAGTTATCTAGATGTACTTGTTTTATGGTCACAAATCGATGGCTTCTTCTTGGGTAAATCGGAGCTGGCGAAGTGGCCGGTGATGGGCCCCCTAATCCGCGCGGCAGGCACGGTGTTTATAAACCGCACTCAGCGTAGCGGAGTGGTGGCAGCTATAGAAAGCGTTACCGAAAAAGTTATAGAAGGCAACGGGGTAATCTTTTTCCCGGAGGGAGCGACCTCCTCTGGTGGAGAAATACGTCCTTTTAAGTCAAACATGTTTCAGGTTGCAGCACACTCGCAGTTACCAGCGCATGTGTCCGTAATCCATTATTCAACACAGAGTGCGCGACATAGTGGCGCCAGCGATATGGCATGGTGGGGAGACAGGGGCTTTGCTTCGCATTTTTATAAATTGCTATCTTTTGATAATAAAATAGCGCGGGTTACTTTTGTTGAGCAGCAGGTCGCGCATGCTGACCGTAAGCAAATGGCGCAGCAGGCACAGCAATTGGCGACAGAAGCATTCGAACCCATGCATCAGTTTGACGACATCGAACGCGGTGGCGACGTTTCGTTTATCGCCTAATCGAGAGTGTACTTTTCGGGCGCGTGCAAATCAAACTTACGCCGCGAAAAAATCAGCCTTGAGCCTTGCTGCCGGCGCTTGCGAAAGCCTAATAGATGAAATATTTCTACGACTAACCAGCGTGCTACATTACGGTTAATTTCTATACTCTCTTTGTCAGCGGCATAGCGTTTGACGCCAGGCAGCCAATGCACAATGCGGTCGAACCGCAGGCGTCGTAATGAGCGCGAGACCGTTAGCCAAAAGGGATGGATGTCGTTGGCTAAGAAAAATCCGTCGTTGCCAAGGCCTTGGTATAAAGGCAGAATAACTCGCGACTTATAATGACTATAAACAGCTTGCGAATTGTGTGTGGCGAGTAAGTAGTTGGCAGTAACTTCGGTGAAGTTTCTAAAGCCGGGGCGCATCTTAAAAGCGTCACCTTCTTGAATAACATGGCGGTAGCGAATGCCCACCCATGGGGGATTACCCTGCGTACGTTTTCTCAACAGCTCTTGCGACTTACGCACTTGAGGATGACCTTTTTTTACACACTTCGCCCCCACTAAAGCACACCATAGCGCAGCATAATGATTTTCAGTAGCTTGCTCGTCTTGATGCTGTCCGCCTTCAAAGCCGAGGGTCGTTAAACCAAGGTTGTTTAAAAACTCAAGCAAGGCGCCGTCGATTTGCTCTTCAAGACCTAATATTTTCGGAGTAGGAAAGTTGCGCGCAAACTTTCGGTTGCGAATTGTATCTCCTAGACAAGCAAAAGGTGACCCGCTGGCAGATGAAGTGTGTAAGTCTATAAAAAAAGCATTACCACTGAAGCCATCTAGCAGCTGCTGTAGCTCATGGTGCAGTTGCAGCTTCTCTTGATCTTCGTGGGTGTCGCCATATTCTTGTGGCGATACACTCTGCCAGGCGCGATTAAAATCGGCGTCAATAAAGCGCTTGTTCTTGCTTAATGCTAAACGGTTGCCAGTCATTCCGACAACCGTTCCGCAGAAGTCATCTTGGTTGCTTTCTATATATTTGAACAGCCGCTGTAGTGCGCTAACTCCGGCGGGCTCATTACCATGCACCCCGGCCAAACAGATAAGCAGTGGCCCTGGTCGAGCGCTGGTAAATTTACCAAGCATTCGCGGAAACAAAGGGGATGACATTTATTTAGAACTTAATTCTTGCTCAAGCAAACGCGCGGCAATATTCATTAAGCGATCTTCAGTTACCATACCAACTAGACGGTTGGCTTCGTCAGTAACTGGCAGACAGGATATCTTCTCCCTACGCATCAACGCGATAGCCTCGAGGGTAGTAGTTTCAGGGCGCACCGAAATCGGCTCGCAATCCATAATCTCTTTGACGGCTAACTGCGAATCAAAATCTTGACGGCTAAATACCGAACGCATTAAAGTGCGTGCCGTCAATAATCCAACGAGTTGGTGGTCATCGTCTTCAACCGGGATATGGCGCAAGTGCCACCAGTCCATCATGTTGGCGGCGAGGTCAACTAATTCTGTCTCGCGGACAGTGAATAAATCGGTGCCCATTAGCGAAGCAACATATTCAAATTGTTTTGCTAGCGAAACATTTTGCTCGGAGACTTCGGCCAACGGCCATTGGTGTATGGGCTTGCCAGTGTTTTGGTTTTCGATAGTGGATGCAACTAGAGCGGTTAAAGTCTCGGCGACACCATGTTCGACACGCATTTCTTTAGCCGAATCTAACATCCATTTTGCCCCAGAAGTGTTGCTGCGAACGCGGCTTTCAATAATGCCAAGGTAGAGATCTATATCATCTTTATCGACCTTAGATAATTCTAACCCGATGCGCGCAATCGGTATCAGAAGATTTAGCACCAAATCATGAACGGGATAGGTGTTGCCGTCGAGCCAAATTATTTGTGCATCTAGCCCCAAGCGGGCGGCAGATAAAAGGTTGCTCTTGGCGTCATCAAAATTGAAGATATGTTGCGGATCACCATATTGGTCAGCGACACCGCGCATTAGGCCAATCCAGAATGCAGCATTTGCAACCTCATCGATGGTCGATGGGCCCGCTGGTAGTAGACGGTTCTCTATGCGCAGGTGTGGCTTGCCATTGCCGACTCCGTAGCATGCGCGATTCCAGCGATACACGGTGCCGGTGTGTAGGCATAGTGCATTCAGGCTAGGGGTGCGCCCATCTTTTAAAGCCGCAAATGGGTCGCTGTATTGTTCAGTGGCTATGAGTGTGCGGAAGCGTGCGATATCTTCTTTGTAAAGTTCGGTAACGCTTTCCTTTACCCAGCTGGTACCAAAACTTACACGTGCCATGATTTCACGCTGCGGAGTTTCGGAGCGTCGAGTGTCGACGGATTGCTGGAATAGTGCAAGGCGGGTTTCTTTCCATAAGCGTTTCCCGAAGAGCAGTGGCGAGTTAGCGGCGCAGGCCATTACTGGTGCCGCAACTACCTGGGCGACGTTATACATCTTGGCGAATTCGTGCGCTGAAACCTGGAGGTGGACTTGAAACGAAGTGTTGCACGATTCAAGCATGATGTTGTTGTGATTGATTATTAAATCATCAACACCTTTAAGGCGTAGCTGAAAGTCACCACCGCGTAATTGCGCCAACGCATCGTTAAGCGCATGGTAGCGCGGGTTGGCGCTCATACTATCAAGGGTGATGTCTTCCATTGCAAGGGTTGGAAGGATTCCAGCAAGGACTACGTCAGCATTCAGCTTTTGCGCTTCTGTTTTGGCTTTAGCGACGAGTTCGTCAGTCTGCCGGTGTAACTCGCTGAAGCATTTGGCCCGCAACTCGAGCGGATCTAAATTACACTCGAGATTAAATTGCGCCAATTCGGGGGTAAAATGCTCGTCATCAATCATTTCTAGGAGTTGCGCCCCCAGATTTATAGGCTTCATGCTGGCATCGACGATAAAGAGCTCTTGCTCGGCGCCAATACGCTGAATATCGTTCTCAAATAAGTCGTCATCAAGCATCTTTTGTAATGCTTGTAAATCGCGCAGCAGCGCTTTTGTAAATCGTCGCAGGTGTTCAGGATCGCGGTAAGCTGAAATGTTTAAGTCGCCCATGAGTAGATTTTATAGAATTTCGGAAAAAAAGTCGCGCAGTTTTCGCGCAGTGTTTGGCTAGCGAAGGGGGATAACTATATGCCAAAAAAGCAATCGCTAGCTAATTCTTCTTGTAATAAGGCTTTTTTAGAAAACCGCAATACTTGGGATTCGCGCTGGCAGAGGGCGGATTCTTAAAAAGAGCCCCCCAAAACGGCTTTTAATTATATTGTGGACGTAAGACAAGAACTTTAAATCTTTCCTCTCAATATGAAGACTCCTTCCCCAGAATGTTTTGACAACGAGCTAGACCGCGAAATAGCCAGCGAGTGGGAAGCCTTATGTAAGCGCTTTAATGTAGCTCAGCGACAGAAGCCGAGCGAACGCTTAAAGTTTTTCGGAGAACTATTCGAAGAGCTGCAGCCATGGCTAGAGCAAAGCACTAATAGCGTAGGAGCAGATAACTACTTACTTATTTCAACCGAGTCCATTATTTCATATTTATTCATTCTGCTTATAAAACGCACCGAGCTACCTCCAGCGAATTGTGTATTTAACCTATGGATCGAATCTCTAATTTTATCAAGAGCAAATGAAATATCAGAACTTGGCGCACGCTTCCAAGGCTGTCCAGGAGAAGCCCCGGTTGAGGTGCAGCGGAAGTTCAATAAACTGACCAAGCGGCAGCGCACGGTATTTTATCTATACATCATCGAGAGCGGACGCTTGCAAGAGGTCTCACGGGCGGTGGGCATTTCTCCTCGTGAGATTCGTTGCAAAATACCACAACTGTGGGACATTGTCTGTGCAGAAGAAACAGCGGCGCCGCTAGGCTGGAGGAAGGTTCGTGCAAAATAGTTTTTCAAAACGTGATTTGCAATTACTGTGCGGCACCTATGCCGATGAGTTGGTGAATCAACTTGCAGAGAAATTGCATAAAGCTGCTGTTTGGGTTGGACTGCTCGAAGATGGGAGCGGGCTTTACCGCCCAGAACATATGTTGGTGCCAAGTAGTCCGCTAAATATGTGGACCGAGACGGAAGAGTTGCGAGTGATACTCGACCAACTGTCGTCCAAATTACTTAGCGAGGCATTCTATTCAGAAAATATACAGCGCTTAAGCGGCAACCAGTTGTGCGATTTAGCCACGATGTTGATAGGCGATGATCCACAGTTAACGATTACCTCAGCATCCGCCGACTTAATTAATAAGCGGCCCAAATTAGCTGTGGCAAGACTGAGCCGAATGCTGCTTCAAGAATATCCGGCACAACATCATTGGAGAATTGTTCGCCACTTATCGCTAGCACAATGGACGAGTGGCGACACTGTTCAAGCGGGGCTGACTTTATCAGAGCACTGGCCACAAATTCAGCAGTCGATGGGCCTACTCGAATCTTCGGTGCTGATGCGCGCGGCTTGGCCACAAATTTCTTTAGACATACTAAAGTCAGATTCACGTTTTTACCAAATTGAAGACGTCATGAATACCGCGATTAATCAACCGACCCCAACTACGCTTACGGTTTAAAAATAATGAACAAATTACTTAACATCCTTTTAATTCTAGCAGTGACGGCAGCCGTCTTTTACCCACCAACAACTTCGCGAAGCTTTTCTGGCACGCAAGCCTTTGCAGCGCAGGGCGGTGGTGGAACCCTAGAGCCACCGTTTCCGTTTGGCATTTACCGCAAGAGGCTCATTCGTCGGTCTTCTCTAAAGCAGTTCCCGTAAAACAATATGAGCAGAACCGCACTCGTCGCAGCAGCAGGATTTTTTTTACTCATACTGCTCTGGTTTTTTACACCCACCTTTATGCAATCGGCAGACTCTCTTGAAATGAATAAACAGACTATAGATCACGCGGATGCGCTAGAAAGCCAGTCTTCTGGTCCTCTGGCCATTACCGCCGCAGAACTTGATGGCTTAGCCGCAGATGCCGGCGCTAGCGCTGCTGATATACAGCGCAAGTCACTATCAGAGCTTTCAAAAAGCATTAACATAACAGACTTGCAAGGCAACTATATAGACGCGCAAATTATCGCCATTGAGCATAGCCCAGAATTCGAGAAGTATTTTTTTGAGAATGGCGGCACTGGCGACTCGCTTTGGGGCAATTGGATTTTGTTCGATTACCGCAGTGAAAGCAAAAAAATTAACTTAGAGAAGGATTGGGCGCCAACCGGTTTACGCAAATTAATTTTTATTATCGAGGCAGAGGGATATCTTTCTGAGTCGAAGTTTCTTAGCTATAGCGAGCTTCAGCAAAAAGAAATTAGCATTAAAATGTTTGAGGCCTCCGCCATTTTAGTAAAGGTTGTTGCAGAAGATGATACGCCTTTAGCAAACATAAACGTACGCCGCTATGGAGTACGCGATAACGGCGCGAGCGGAAATGGCAGTTTCGAACAGCAAGTGCGCGCTAAATTATTAACCAATAGTGCTCTTACAGATGCAAACGGGCAAATTGTTTTTAAAAACATCGAGCAACTTAACCACTTAGTCGTTGAAGGCAATGGTGAGTATTCTGCGGCACAAAAATATGCAGTAATTCCTGGCCAAGAAGTAGTCTTCTCATTAACGAATACTTTTGTAGTTAGCGGGCACGTTTACGATACAAGCGGCAAGCCATTAGCTGGTATCGGCGTAGGAGCCTACCTAGGTTTCGGTGCGCCAGATCGCAATATCCAATCCGTAGAAACAGATGCAAGCGGCTATTACGAAATGCGATCGCTTACTGCGACGGCCTCAAATGTAGAAGTCTTAACCTACTCTCCCGAAATGGTGTCGCAAGTGCGCGCCTTACCGTTCCCTAAATTAGGCGAGTCTTACGAGCTAGACTTCGTCGTACCTACAGGTGTCGGCGGACGTTACCACTTTGTAACTTCATGGAGAGAACCGATGGCGCAAGTCGGCGTTGGCTTTTTAAAGAAAGAGCACGATTGGGTGGCGTACCAATACCAAATCGAAGAAGATGGTTGGGTGGATTGTCAAAAAGCATTTGATCCGCAGCTGTCGTATTATGTGAATTTTGTTATGAACGGTTTAGAGTTGCGCGGTGGTTTCGAATTAATTCCAGGTGGCGAACAAGAAGTTGTTGTTGATGGCATTGCGCGTATCGCTGAAATCGAATGGAGCAACCAGCCTGTAGATCAACAACCGATTGCCTATGTTTTTAGATCTAAAAACTCTAATGCTATGGGCGATGCGCGGTGGCGCTCAAAAAACGACATGCCTTTTTTGCCGGCGGGCGCCGGTGTCTTAGATGTCATTTGGCCGAAAAAGGTGAAGCAATCCTTCCAGGTGGTGCTTGAAGAAAATGGAGATAATGTTTTGCATCTCGACTACGCGCGCGCCGAAGTGCGGTTCACTTTGCCGCAAGGAGTGAATGCCTCTGCCAAATTAGTTAGCGACGCAGGTTTCACTACTAGCTCCGCTAAAGGCTTAAGTGGCGAGGCAAGTTTTTACTGCAGCCCAGGAACATACCACCTAATAGTGAAAACGGATTCTAGCTACACAACAATTGCAGACTTGCAAGTTGGCAAGAGCGGTCTAAATTTAGGCGACATAGCTTTGTCGGATAGCGCAATGGTTTATGGCACGCTATTAAATGAAGACGGTAATCCATGGCGTGGCGCCGACGTCATTGTGGCGACAGTGACTGGCGAGTTTCTCGGCGAGGCTATTACCGACGAAGGCGGAAACTTTATTGTTGAAGGCTTAGCTGCGGGCAATGCGCGACTTGCGGTGTTGCCGGTTTTATCGCTAGGCCGTGTTGGTTCTGCAATAATTAAAAATATTAGTTTAGTGCCAGGCGACAAACTGGGGCCCTTTAATTTGCAGATGGCAAGCGACCGCTATTTGACGGTAAAGTTTTCGCCGTGGGGTTTGCCGCGCGCGCAAGGTTTCTGTTTAGAGGGCCAAACTTTACATTACAACGATGTGTCGTCCGAGGGATTCTTCCAGGTATCTAGTCCGCGCAGCAACTCTTGGGTCGGAGCTGGTGCAGCAAGTTTTGGGCGGGCATGGTGGTACGCACAACAAGTGACTGCTGAGGAAACGAGTGCGACGATTAGCCGCGTGTCCGAAACAAAGACATATCGTTTTGTTGATGCGCAGCAACGGGAGCTAAGCGGCATGTCCATTAAGTTCGAAATAGGCACTGCGTTTTTGCCAGGCACCGCCACCACCGATACGGCCGGCAAACTGCAATTAGAAATGTCGCCAGGCCTTGACTTAGATATTATTGCCATGCTTCCTGGTGGTGGCTCTCAGCGTTGGTCAGTCCTCGAGACTATAGATGGTCTGATTGAAACCGCAGCCGGCGAAGATCCATTTATCTGGAGCATCGTTAGTAGCAGCGGTGGTCCTTTAGCCGGAGCAGTCTGCGCGCAACAGCAAGGGTATGGCGGAATGCGTAGCAATGCATTTGGCGAAGTATCGATGCCGGCCCCATTGGCGCAGACGGAATTTACAGTAAGTGCTTCAGGGCATATCTCTTTATTGGCTACTCCTGGCGATAGGGGCCGCTTGGTCCTGCCAAGGCAATCAAAGGTATCGACCTTGCGGATCGACGACAAGCGCGTGAGCCGACTTAGTTACGAGCCAGCCTCAGATGACACATTCGCTCGTGACTTGCGCCATATGCTGGTAAGCGACGGCTCCGGATCTTGGGCATTAGGCCCAGTACCCGCCGGATTGGCCATGATAAAAGGATATGCCGCCGACGGGGCTGTGGTTTGGTCTAAAGAGGTCACAATCCCTCAAGGGCCACAGTCACAGTTGACAATAGAATAATTATGGGGTATTGGGGTGTGGCTCCTGCCAGCGCAGAGGCCACATTTTTCTATTTTTAGCCCCATTTAGTCAAATAATGGGTTACCGTGAAGACATACACAACTAGCAAAACTACCAAATGTCTTTTTCCTCCCCAGCCGCCTACCGCTTGTCATGCAATGCAAGCCGGCTAGAGGTGTTGGGAGCAGAGCACGGCCATGAGCGTATCTTGTTTGCCAGCCAATATTTAGACGGATTGTCTGGCGAGCAAAAAGACCGTTTATGCACTGATTTGATGGGATTGTATACCAGCCATCAGTCGCAAGAGGCCTTTGCCTTGCTTTACGAGTTTGCGCAAGAAACAGTGCTGCAATTAGTGCGTTTCCATTTACGCCGCAGCTTTTTCCCGATTGACGCACACGATGTGATGCAAGAAGTGTTCGTTAACGCATATAAATACCCTAAAAACTTTGATTCTAGCAAGAACAATGCTTTCAGGAACTGGGTACATTCTATTGCACGCAATACCGCACTGAAAATTAGTCGCCGCGCGCAACGTAATCAGGCAGTGTCTTTAATTAGCCGCCAAGCAGACGGCGTTGAGTCCCCACTTGAAATCGAAGATTTAGATGTGGCAAATCCTTACGAATCGTCTGCCGCAAAAGAAGACGCCGAGAATCTCTCGAAAGCTTGGATGATTTATTTGCATTTTTATGGCCAAGCCTTCAAAACATTGTCGCCACAAGAAAAGCGCGCCCTACATTTAGTAGAGGTTGATAACTTGGCTTATCGCGACGCCGCCGAAGTGCTTGAGATCCGTGTCGAGAATTTGAAGATGCGTATTTTCCGTGCGCGTAGAAAAATTTATAACATCATGAAGCGCTGCTTTGCCAGCAATTCTACATCTCTGACAGCATTGCATGTGCCAAAGTCTTCACGTGCCGTTTTAGTGGGCAAGAAAATTAAGAAGGGGGCAA
>JBLINB010000030.1:0-20435 GCA_047638975.1 Myxococcota bacterium | reverse complement strand
GGACTTTAAATAAATAAGCTCATCAAGTGTAAAAACTTGGTGGGCTTTTTTTTTGATAAAATAACCACCCATGATTGCGTTCAGACTCACAGCCTTTTTAGAAGGCATCTCATACATCTTGTTGCTGCTAATAGCAGTCCCTGTTAAGTATATATACGAAGATCCTAGCTATGTAAAACTGCTGGGCATGCCACATGGCATTTTGTTTATGGCTTATATAGGCTTTGCCATCTACTTCGCAGCTAAGCGAAAGTGGTCTGCCAAAACCTTAGCCATAGTGTTGCTAGGTTCGGTATTGCCGCTTGGCACCTTCTACGTAGACCATAAATATTTGAAGTCTACGTCGAAGTCGTAAGCGCGAAACGCTTAAGCTCTGCGCTTGGCGTCGATCGAGTATTTACCCGATCCGAGCAGCGCGATAGCAGTCATTGTCGCAAAATAGAGTAGAGCTAATTCCCACTTCGCGAAAGGATCGCCTAAATGCGCGGTCAATATAGCGACTAACATCGTGATCGCGCACAGAATAGCTGCGGGGCGGGTGAACAACCCTACGATGATGCATGCACCACCGACAAGTTCAACCGTTTTCGAAATCCAGGCGGAGGCCAATGGCGCAGGGATACCAAGTGACTCTAAGTAGTCAGCAAAGCCTTCGACGCCTTCAAATCCGCCTTCGACGATTTTTTGGTAACCGTGTGTAGCTAGGCCGAAGCCCGCTACCACTCTTAACAATAGTAATGCAAAATCACTCATGCTAAGAGTATAGCGTACGGCTACTAATATCTACGAATAACGCCCGATACTACACCGCGAATTTCTAGCGTATCGCAGTAGATAGGTTCCATTGCAGCATTCGCTGGCTGCAAAATATAGGTGCCATCGTCTTGCGGGTAGAACTTTTTAAGGGTCGCTGTTTCGTCTTCTAGAACTGCAACTACGATGTCGCCTTCACGCGGAGTTTTGTAGCGACTCACCAATACGTAATCACCTGATTCAATATGCGCCTCGATCATCGAGGTGCCATGCACTTCTAACATATAAGTTTCTTCGTTGGCATTTAATAATTGTGCCAAGTTGATGTCTTCGCGGTTCTCTATCGTTTCGATGGCCGCACCAGCAGCAATGCGTCCTAATAAGGGTATGTTCATGCCCTCTAAACCAAACATCGGCGGCGGCGCGCTAGTGTTTTTATTGACTAGCTCGAATGGGTTGTGCTGCGCAGGCTTTGGCTTTTTAATCAGCTCTACGCCTTCAGGGGTAAGATCAAGTCCGCGCGATGCGCCTGGCTCGAGGTTTTCGAGATAGCCCTTTTCTAGCAATGCCTGCACATGCCCATAAACTGTAACGCGGTTGACGCCGAGTTTACCGCCCAGTTCTTGCATGGTGGGTGACAGGCCAGTTTCGTGCTGATGGCCACTGATTTCTTCTAATACTAGAAGCTGCTTGGTAGTGATGGGTCTCATTAGGTGTTTGTTAGGGTATTCCCCTTAAATATTGTATCGGCAAACAAAGACCTAACGTGACATTTTTCTCAGGAAATGTTAAAATACTCACTTGGCATCCGCCCATTCATCCTTTCCACCTTTGCTGGCTTCACCACTTGCGCATAACTCTATGCCGCTACGTAGTTTGCCGGCATTTCGCGCCGATGTTATTGTCGTCGGTAGTGGCGTTGCAGGTTTGGCGACAGCCATTTCTGCCGCAGATTCTGGCGCACACGTGATGGTGCTCAGCAAGGGACGTATCAATCAGACCAACACCTACGAGGCACAAGGCGGAATAGCCGCGGCAGTAGGTAACGATGATTCTACGCAGCAGCATGCTGACGATACTTATCGCTTGGGCTATGGTTTATCCGATCGCAGCATTGTCGACGCGTTCACAGCTGCTGCGCCAGAGGCTATCGATTGGTTGATTGAAAGTGGTATGCAGTTTGATCATGCCGATGACGATACTCTAGATCTTGGCCGCGAGGGCGGACACCAAGTAGCGCGAATCCTGCATAGTTCAGGCACAGCTACCGGCCGCGAAATGCAGCGGACATTGGTTGCGCGTGCTAAAGCGCATCCACGTATTGATGTTTATCATGCCACTAGCGCAATTGAATTACTAAAAGATGCCGAAGGTGCAGTGCGCGGTTTGATTGCAATGACTAATAATCAATCCGACGACCATTTCGACACTGTAGTTTTTGAGGCGCCGGCCGTAGTCTTGGCGACGGGTGGCGGCGGTCAAATTTTCCGTGAAACGACTAACCCACAACTTGCAACTGCCGACGGTTTGGCCATGGCGTTGCGTGTTGGCGCCGAATTGCGCGACCTCGAGTTTGTGCAGTTTCATCCTACTATTCTTTACTTGGCTGGCGCGACACGTTTTTTGATATCCGAAGTTACGCGCGGGGCAGGGGCAAAGTTAATCGATAAAAATGGCGTCGCCTTCATGGCCGAATGCCATCCGGATGCTGAGTTAGCGCCACGTGATATTGTAAGTCGCGCTATTTTCCGCCGCATGATCGAAACTCACGCGCGTTACGTTTCGCTAGACCTGTCGTCGGTGCCTTCACCTTCAGCTAGTTTCCCAGAGCTTGCCAGAATCTGTAAAGAGTTTGGCATCGATATAGAAAAAGAGGCCATCCCGGTGCGACCAGCGGTGCATTATCTAGTAGGCGGCATAAAGTCCGATCTACACGGGAGAACCACAGTGCAGGGGCTATTCGCTGTGGGCGAATGCGCTTCTACCGGCTTCCATGGCGCAAACCGCATGGGTTCAAACTCGTTGCTAGAAGGCTTGGTGCACGGCCGCATTTGCGGAAGCAACATCGGCAAATACGCTACTGCCGAACGCCGTTGGCTTAGCCCAGCGCTCACGAAAAAGCAGTCGTATAAAAACGCGCAGCTTAACTTAAATGACATGACCTATTCTTTGAAGTCATTGATGTGGAGCGAAGTCGGTATCCAGCGTAATGCCGCTGGTCTTGCAGAAGCACTTGAACTGCTAAGCGCCTGGGAATCCTACCTCGCACACTTAGCTCCATTTTCGCCGCAAGGTGTTGAAGTACTCAACATGGTGCAGGTTGCGCAGGCGATTACGCGTTGTGCAACTTTCCGCACTGAATCGCGTGGTGCACATTATCGCGATGATTATCCAGCTAGCAGTAAACAATGGAAGGCGCACACCAGTGTGTTCTCTACTCCCGAACAAGTTATTATCAAGTCCGAAATTAATAAATGCGCAGCGCCAAAGACGGTATAGAATCGAGTCCACTTGTTGATCGCGCAATTGTCGCTACTTTGGTTTTGCCGGGTAGTGGTGCCGAACGCGCTACAGATCCACTGCAAGAAATTAGCGGCCTCGTCGAAGCAGCGGGGGCGGTGGTAGTCGGTGGCATCACGCAACGTTTAAGCAAAGTGAATCCACGAACGGCTTTTGGTCGTGGTAAGGTCGCTGAAATACTTGAACTTGCTAAAGCTAATGACGCCACTTTGATCGTGATCGATCACAATCTTTCTCCGAGTCAGGGTCGCAACCTCGAAGAAGACTTGCAAATGCGAGTCGTTGATCGCACCGAATTGATTTTAGATATATTCGCTACTCGCGCACAAACTAGTCAAGCAAAACTGCAGGTCGAATTAGCGCAAACTGAGTATGTGAAAACACGCCTCAAGCGCATGTGGACGCACCTCGAACGCACCGAAGGTGCAGTCGGCTCACGTGGTCCTGGTGAAACTCAGCTCGAGACCGACCGTCGCTTGATTGGTGCCAAAGTAGCTTCACTTAAGCGACGCCTTAAAGAAATTGAAAACCGCCGTCATCGCGAGGCAGTGGCGCGCGAATATCCGTATACGGTTTCATTAGTAGGCTATACCAACGCTGGTAAGTCTTCGATGTTGCGCAAGTTGACTGGCGCCGACGTCTATATTGCCGATCAATTGTTCGCGACGCTCGATACTCGGGTGCGTTATTGGTCGCTGCAAGATAGCCGCAAGGTAGTCTTGGCCGACACTGTTGGCTTTGTGCGCGATTTGCCCCACAACTTAGTGGCGTCATTTCACGCAACTCTAGAAGAAACGATTAACGCTGATTTGCTGATTCATATCTGCGATGCTGCCGACCCCGATTTAGTACTGAATATTGAGGCGGTTAATGACGTACTGCAGCAGGTTAAGGCCGACGCTATTCCGTCGCTGCTAGTACTCAATAAATGGGATTGCGTTGATGACGATTTAGCTGTTGAGTTACAGCGTCGCTACCCAGATGCGTTGCGCGTTTCGGTGCATGACGGCACCGGCCTAGAGAACTTTGATGCCACCGTTGCTAATTTAGTAGACGAATGGTCGCTGCATTTAAATGTCGAAGTTCCGGCATCCGAAGGCAAACTACTCTCTGAGTTTAATCAACACTCGCTGATTGTGCGCGAAAGCTACGAAGACGATATGTGGTTGGCACATATCAGTTTGGCTCCGCATCATTGGCATGCGTTGCGTCCGCGTCTTGAAAGATGCGGCGGTAAATTTAGCGCATCCTTGGAGCGCTAACTCCGTCAATCAGTGGCAGTACTAATTGGTCACCCACGCCAATTGCCGACGGATCGCGCAAGCTGTTAGCGTCGGCTACATCCTGAAGAATACTTTCAGAGTAAGTGCCGTAGCAGCGTTTTATGATGCGGTACATCGTGTCGCCATCTTGCACGATATAGTTCAACGGTGTATCAACAGCTGGGATAGGGTCTGTGTCGGGTATCGGCTCGGGTGTTGGCGGAAGCAATGGCTGATGCACAACCTTTTTACCAGTGTCGTTGTCTATGTCTTTTGTAGCGTCGTCAGTGCTTTCGCTAACGGCTTCAACGGCATCGGGCGGCGTAGTTGTAGAAGCCCCAGCTTCGTTGCTGGTGATACCTAAAGTTACGATACCAAGACTACTATTTTGTGGTGCTTTAGTCGGGGGCAATTCTTCCGGTGTAGTCTTGAACCACACGGCATAGGCTAAAACCAGAACGAAGGCAACTAGGGCGAGCAAGGTACGCATTACATTAAACTATACTATTGAGCAGGATTTTCAAGAACAAAAAAAACAGCCCGCCATATAGCGGGCTGTTTGAACGCTAAATAAGCTATTTAGCTAGTTGTCGCAGCCTTTTTCTCAAGTTTGCGCTTGGCATTGTCAGACAATGAGCCAATTTTCTTCTTGCGAGCCCAACGGTCGAAGAAGGTCAGTAGTGGCGCAGCAACGAAAATCGAAGAGTATGTACCTACCACAATACCCACTAACATCGCAAAGCTAAAGCCTTCGAGAGTGTTATGGAATTGACGGTTAGCGAAGAACAAAACACTCACTACGAAGAACGTTGTTACCGAAGTAAGAATGGTACGACTTAGAGATTGGTTGATCGAGATGTTGATGATCTCTTTGAAAGATTCTTTGCGGCGTGGTAGGTTTTCGCGGATGCGGTCGAAGACCACAATCGTATCGTTCAATGAGTAACCGATGATGGTCAGGAAGGCAGCGATAATTTCGAGGTTAATCTCGACATGCACCCATCCCATTTTTGACACAAAGGCCAGTACACCAAGAGTGATTAACACATCGTGGAACAACGCAGCTACAGCGGCTAAGCCGAAGCGGTATTCATGAAAGCGGAAGTTCATGTAAACCACAATCAAAACCAAAGCCAACAAGATTGCACGCACAGCAGCACCCTGGATTTCTCCGGATACACGTGCGCCAACAGTAGACTTTTCGGGGAACGACTTATCAAGTTCGACCTTACCATCGGCGTCAAGCAGTAGTAAACCAACAAGTGATGATTCGAGTTCGTCGACCATCTCTTGAGCTAGGTCTTTACCGCCTTGTACTTTGCTCGAAGCTATTCCGGCTGCACGATCTGCAGCGCTTAGTTTGCGCTTAACTTGGAAGTCGGCAGAGGTGTCGGCGCCAGAAGTGCTTGCTGCATCAGCTTTGATTACAGTAACCTGGAAGCCGTTGAGGCGCGTGCGCATTTCGGCAATGCTGACTTCTTGATTGAGATGTACGCGTGCCGTTGAACCACCAGCAAAGTCAATGCCAAGCATTTGGTCTGCTTGCTGTGAGTACATAAGCAAACCACCAACAAGCAGTGTTGCCGAGACGCCTGCGGCAACCTTGTATCCCTTTGCAAAGTCGATGATCTTCTTGCCAGCCAATGCTGCCATCATCGAAACTTTTTGCGGCGGGTTCTTACCAAACACAATCAGGTGCATGATGACTTTAGAGAATACCAAAGTCGAGAACAGGGTCGTCAGGATACCTAAACACAAAGTAGCAGCAAAGCCCTGAACTGGGCCAGTACCGAATTGGTAAAGGATGAAACCAGCGATCAACGTAGTAACGTTGGCGTCGATGATTGTCCAGAAAGTGCGCTCGTAACCGTTCTTGTAGGCCTGCGGAACTTCGCGTCCACGTTCCCATTCTTCGCGAATACGCTCGAAGATAAGGATGTTGGCATCAACCGCCATACCAATCGTAAGTACTAAACCAGCCAAACCAGGCAGGGTAAGTGTTGCTTGAGAGAAGTAAATAGCACCAACGAGCAAGAAGCCGTTAAAGCCTAGAGCTAGGCAGGCTACCACTCCGTTCATGCGGTAGTAGACCAGCATGAAAAGCAATACCAAAATACCGCCAAACATCGCAGAGTTCGTACCTGTTTTAATGGCGTCGGCACCAAGTGTTGAACCGACGAAAGACTCGCTTTCTAGTTGCGGTAAAACTTTGAGTGAACCGGTGCGCAACACAGTGGTTAGCGAGCGAACTTCATCGACGCTAAAGCCTTGGCTGCCACCTTCAATGATGCCAGCGCCATCGAGGCGTCCGTTAATCTTTGGTGCGCTATAAACACTACCGTTTAGCACAATCGCCATTAAACGATTTTTGTACTGCTCGGTGAAATCACCGAAGGCTGATTTGCGGTATTCAGAAAACTCGAAAGCAACAGCCGGCATGCCTTTGTTGTCTAGAGTACCACCAACATAGTTGAGGTCGTCACCAGCGAACTCCCATGAGCCGTCGCCGCTAGCAATATCGCTATGCACAGCATCAAGCATTAACAATGGAATCGCACCACTAGTCATGTACCCAGCAAGAGTTGTAGTAGCATCACCTTTCTCAGAAGGTATATACCAGCTTATCTCGGAGCGTGGACCACCATCTGTTTCGCTAAGACGATTGAAGTCTTTAGTCAAACCTTCAGGGTTAGCTACTTTCCAGTCGCTGTATTTTTGCTTTTCAGCATCTAGGCCGAGATCGTCACTGACATTAGCAATAATGCGAAAGTCGAGTAGACCTTGATTACTGATCGTGCTTTTGATTTCTGCGACTTCTTCTTCGCTACGGTCGGGCAATTCGATAACCAATTGTGTTTCACCCTGTGGGTAAATTGGGATATCAGCCAAGCCGCTGCCGTCGAGACGCTCGCGGAAAATGTCAGCCATTTGGGTGACCATTTCGCTTTTGTTAGCGTATTCGACTTCGTCGATTTGATTTGCTTCAAGAGCAGACTCAAAGTCGAAACTGTAAACGATGCGCGCACCGCCACGTAGGTCGAGGCCGAGGTGCAACGAGAAAGCAAAGAGAGCATAAATAGCAACGCCAGAGAAAATGGCGATACCAAACAGCTTACGAGTAAGATTATGGATCATGGGCTAGACGCCTATTAGATTACAGTTGAGCCGAGCGGCCTTGACGATCGCGTAGGAATAATAACTTGGCGCGGCGTGGCTTGTTATTAGGGCCGCGTTCGACGCTAACATTTATTACGCGAGGACTGTGAAGAGGGAAGGTACGTTCAACGCCCTCACCTTGCACGATGCGACGTACTGCAAATGTTTTGGCAATGCCATTTCCTTTGAATTGGATGCACTGACCAATGAATGGCTGAACGCGTTCGTTTTTGCCTTCCTTGATTAGGTATTCAACTTTTACGATGTCACCAACACAGAATGAAGGTGATTCTTCTTTCATGTTACGTGAGCTTAATTCTTGGATGATTTTGTCCATGACTATGTTTTTTTGTTTTGGTGGTTGTTTAGCAAATCAGGACGCCGCCGCTTAGTGCGTTCGACTGCCTGTTGTTGCCGCCAGAGGTCGACTTTTTGATGGTCGCCGCTGAGTAGTACTGGTGGTACTCGCATCCCGCGAAATTCTTCGGGGCGAGTGTAGTGAGGATGATCGAGTAAATCTGGCTGCGTGAAAGATTCTTGAATGGCTGATTCGCTGTGCCCTAAGGCATCTGGAATCAAGCGAGTTGTTGCTTCGACTACAGCCAAAGCGCCAAGTTCGCCGCCACATAACACATAATCGCCAATCGACACTTCAGTAAAGTCGATGCCAAGGCGAATACGCTCGTCGTAGCCCTCGTAGCGCCCACACACCAAAAGCAGCCGTTCTTCTTTGACGAATTCGGTTGCATGTTGTTGTTTAAAGGGCACGCCATCTGGGCTAAGCAGAATTTTGCGCGCAGGACCGAAGTTGCCTTCGACCCACTCGATTGCGGAAAAGATCGGCTCGGGTTTTAAGACCATTCCGGGACCTCCCCCGTAAGGGCGGTCATCTACGTTCTGGCGAGTTCCTTTGGCAAATTGCCGGAAATCAAGAACGTGGACTTGGAGTAGGCCCATCTTCTGGGCTCGCCCTAAAATCGAAGCATCTAAGTAGGACTTGATGGCTTCGGGAAAAAGCGAAAGAATGTGGACCTCGAGCATCCCAGGTTGTTGTGGGGAAAATGGTCGCATAAGATACGGGAAACTACCTCTAAAGGCAACTATTTATGACAAAAAGACCTATAACTTCGGTAGATATTTTATCATATAGCTTATGTTTACAGGACTAGTTGAAAGAACCGGTGAAATAGCCTCAATCGAGGCTATTGATGGCGGCATACGCGTTGGTGTTGAAATGGGCGAAATGGCCTCTGAAATCTCAATCGGCGACTCCATTTGCACCAGCGGCGTGTGTCTCACCGTTGTAAGCATAGATAATACAATATCTTACTTTGATTTGTCTCCACAGACCCTCGAAGTTACTAACTTTGATGCTCTGCTGCCTGGTAGCAAGGTAAACCTCGAGCGCAGCTTGCGGGTTGGCGACCGACTTGGCGGACACTTCCTTAGTGGTCACGTCGATGATATCGGTGCATTGCTCGAAATAAAGCAGATCGGCGGCTTTAGTAATTACATTTTCAGTGCGCCGCCGACGTTGTTGCCGTTGATGGTCGACAAAGGCTCAATCGGAGTCGACGGGGTTAGCCTCACCATTGCGCGTCTCGACGATGGCGGAAGCTTCGAAGTAGCACTGATTCCTGAAACTCTTAGCTCGACGGTCCTCGGCGCAATGCAGGTGGGGTGTCTGGTGCATCTCGAGGCAGATATTCTTGCTAAGCATGTACAGCGGTTATTGTCCTACAAATAATTTATAATTATCCAAATGCTTTTACTCAGCCTAGTTCTTTGCGCTCCACAATTTGATTTATCGCAAACCGATTTTCATGCTCACTTTAAATTACACTCCGAGCACAACAGTTTGCGCGATTCAGCAGGCGGCACCGACGGCGCGCGATCTTTCGTGGGTTTTCACGGCGAAGTCGAGGCATCTACTGCTCTCAACGAATATGCCGACTTGGTATTAAAGGGGCACTTTCACGCCGATGACGAAGATAGCGAACTTGACATTACTGGATACCTTGATCTCGATCAAATGTGGGGCGACTCCCAAATCCGTGTCGGGCGATTTTCCTTTGGCTTCGGTGACGGACGCGTAATCTCTTCTAACGAATGGCGCATCGAAGAGAACATACATGATGCTCTGTTGGTGCAATCGAATCTGATTAATACCGATTTCGATTTCTTCGTATCGAAGGCCGTCCATGGCGTGGCCTCAGATTTTGAAGACCGCATGATTGGTGCGCATGGCGAATATAATTTCGGATCATCTGGTTTAATCGAAAGCTATATGTTTAAACGGCAACAAGATATTCTAGGAATAGAAGAGTATGATTTTGTATTTAGACTTAACGATCGCACTGATAATGGCCTTGATTATGATTTGATGTTTATGTTGCAGAATGGCTCTGATCTAGCGCGTGATATTACGGCGAATGCTTACGTCATAAAGTTGTCTAAGCAATTAGATTTCGGTCACGGAGTTGGCATTGAAGTAGCCGTAGCTCAGGGCGATGGCGACAATCCTGCTGTGCGCCAAAGATATAACCCAGGAATGATTGATTACCACAAGTTCAATGGCCGCGCAGATATTTTGGCCTTCTCTAACTTGATGGATTTTTCATTCAACTATTGGCTGAACTGGAATGAACGCTGGGTCATGCACGTCGATGCACATAGCTTTGCGCGTGAGTCGACTTCTGATGGCGTTTACTTTGGCCCTGAGGTGTCTTACGCTGCGGCTTCAAGCGCTAATGGGAGTATAGCCAGCGAGATTGATTTGTACCTCGTAGGCGATATCTCAGATGAGTTTAGTCTCGACTTCGGCATAAGTTTGTTTGTGCCTCAAGATTCGATTGTGCATGATAAAGAGCAGTACGTCGCTTTCATTCAGGCAGAATATGCTTTTTAAGTATCGAGATTAATTTTTCAGCACCACCTTCTCGAGATAAACCAGGGAACCACGTTGCGCCATAGCCCGATGAGTTCCAGAGCATAGAGCGCCCGCTTTTTGCTAAGAAACTACGGTGGAACTTGTAACCCTCAGCTTGAGGCTGACTGGGTAGTTGCGCAGCCGCATTCGATAGCAATTGGTTTAGTGCGGCGCGCTGTTCGGTGCTAAAGTATTCCGATGGAGCAGTCTTTTCGATTGCGGCTAACATCTGCACTAACCAACTGCGTCGCCCGTCGATTATTTCACTTGCAGAACTCAGTCGGGTAGCAACATCAATCGCTAATTTTGCCGCTTGCGCATGGTATATATAACCAGGGTCAAGAAACTTTTCAACTAAGTAAGGCGTGTCAAGAGCGGAATGGTACACGCCGCTGCCGCCATGAAACCCGAAAGCCATGCTTTCTATTCCAGCAATTTCGATAAAGGGCACATGATCCGAACCGCCGCCTGGTACACCAAGTTTGCGCGGAGTTTTGACATCGTTGGCAACGGTGCTAGAAGTTAGCGTTGCTTCTAAACCAGGAGTGCATGAAGCGGAGAAGTTTGGACCGGTCGCAGCTACATCTAAATTTACGTAAGCGATAGCGTGCTCAATTAAGTCATCGCGGTGCTCTTCGACCCATTCGGTCGAGCCGACCAAACCCCATTCTTCGGCGTCCCATGAAGCAATAATCATTCGCCGCTGTGGACGCCATCCTTGCTGGTAAGCTTTGCCGATCACGCGGGCACTTTCGAGTAAAACCGTAGAACCGGTGCCGTTATCGGTAGCGCCGCGTCCCCAAGCATCGCGGTGCGCTCCGAAAATGACCCATTCGTGGTCAGCCGTCGAGCCCTTAAGTGTTGCGACGACGTTGCATATTTTTTGCAGGCTTTTGTCTTGCCTAACTTCTATCTTAACTTGGGTGGTGGTGTTGCCTAACTTTTTGCCATGAGCGCTGATTATTTTCCCGGCGTTGGCTGACGAAATAGGAAGACTCGGTATTTTTACTAAGCCCGGAGCTTCGTCAATGGATAAGCGCGGCGCGTCTTTAGTCGCTGCCCAACCCGGAGTGAGCGCATCGCCATTACCGTTGAACACCGAGCCACGCTGGATGCCCGTTGACGGTCGAAATGGTCCGTCAGGCAAGACTGCGCCGCGCGTAAAACCATCATCGTCGGCATCGGTGTAAAGTAGGGCACCGCTGAACCCAAACTCTTCTGCATTCGCAATTTTTATGCCGCGGTAGTTGGCGCCGTAACGCATCAGAGCTATCCCGCCTTTAAAGTCATCGCCGAATCTTTTTTGGAGTTGCAAAAATTCATCGCGCGTGCCATAGCCGACATACCAGACTGCACCTTGAGCTTTGCCATCGCCAGTTAAGCCATGCATCGGAGGTATGTGCGAGTTTTGTGTGCGCACATCATCTTTAAAACCTTGTTCTTTTAAATCAAGTTCGATCCAGTTTTTATTAGCAGAATAAATTTGTAAAGACTCGTAAGTCTGCCGCGGTAAATGCGCCCAATAATATTTTAGTTCAACCTCCCATCCATGCTTTTCTAATTCAGATGCCATGTAATCGATTGCATGTTGCGAGCGGGGGTCTCCGGCAAAGCGCGGTTGCTCACATAAAGTATTAAGAGTCTCACCGAGGCGCACCGTCGATGGGGAGATGTCTGTTGGTAGCTGCTGCGAAATGCCGGCAAGAAAACTAAGTAGAAGCGGTAGTTGTATTAACATGAATACGCTAATCTATTGCAGTCATGGCAACAGCGCACACAAATTTTATTGCAATTGATTGGAACGGTACCGTCGTTCCCTTTTTCGGACTTCCAGCATTCGCTGGTGTTGCCGAGGCAATTTCTTCTATTCGTGCGCAGCAAATCCCCGTAATCGTCGTTAGCCGTGCGTCAAAGGCTGAGATAACTGCCGATGTCGAACGTGTCGGTATCGAATTTGACGCCGTCTTTGGCTGTAATTCTAAGCTGCCAGTGCTCTCAGACTTGCGCGTGCAATATGGCCGTGGGTTGTATATCGGTGATTTGCCATCAGATATGCGCGACGCCGTTGGCGCTGACTTAGATTTTATCCATGCCGACGTCGACAAGAACAGCTTGCCAATCCCTGGCGCAAATAACGTAATTAAGTCTTTTGGCGAACTTGAAGCAGTTTTGCTTGCCATGTTCGGCGGTGAACGTTAAAATCCACCTTCCTCTCACGAGGATTTCTCTTATGGAAAACACACTTCCTCAACGTCTACAAGAATACGTCAACGGTTCTTTCGCGCGCACTGTTTTAATACAGAAGCGCATTCGCCAATTAGTCCGCGGCGATGCTCCGTTATTTGACGCCGAATTGGCGCGTATCGAAAACCCGATCGAAATCGCTTTAGTCGAGATCGAACGCGGTTTGATCGAGCTTGTTGTAGATAAGGTCGAAGAAAAGCCGACTCTATAGTCGGGCTAGCAACTGACGCAAGCACTCTTGCATTGTTTCGCGTAGATTCGTGAAGCCTTGATAGTGGCATGTAATACACGGCTTCTGTCCGGCATCATTACAAGCGGTGCGTGCATTGCGGGTAAAGGTAGTGCGGTTCCAGTGCAAAATAATCAACGCGTCATATTTGGTTTTCATATCTGCACGTAGCTTGCTCATCTCTTTGTGCCACGATACATATTCTGCAGAACGCCAATCAGCTCTAAACCCTAAGATGTCGGCATATTCTTGTAGTTTAGGATGATGGCCGAGTTGCGGCTCACCACCGCCAACAACTAAGATGTTGAATGTGGTTTTCGAGTTTTCGATTTGTTGACGCAAGTCATTTTCGATGGCTAGCAATGGGCGCTCGTGAAAACTAGCAACATCTTCTGCCGGAAGATTCTCGAAACGGTCGCGGTCTTCGAGCACGCCACGCAAGTCTTCGCGCTCGCTAGTTAACCAGTCAATCTTTTGTTCGGCAAGATGCTGGGTATCGTGTAAGTCGTGTAGCAACTTTTGCAGTTGCAGTTCGCGCTCACTACTTGACGAACTCTTCGCCAGGTCTTTTTTTAGATCGCTTACACGGCGCTTTAGCAGTAAGCATTCGGCCTGGACAGTCGCCAAATCTTCTTTGAGTTCGCCTTTGCGCACATGCTCGGTATGCAAGTGCTGTTCGTTGTCAGCAAGCTGCTTACGGCATTCAGCCAGCAGCTTTTTGAGGTCGCTGACTTTCACCTTCAGCCTCTGCTCGGCACTTATCTTCTTTGGTGCCGCGGGCTTTTTTTGTTTAGCGCTGCTGCGGACGGCAACCGCTGGCTTAAGGGTGTCGGAGGATTCTGACAACTCGTCGACGGCTTGCTGCCATGATTCGCTATCACCGCTGAGCATTAATTGGCAAACTTTATACAGCAGAGCATGCTCTTTGCTGTCAAGTAGCTCGATTTTCTCTAGTAATTGTTCGGCAGTGGCGCGGCGTAATTTTGATTGGCGCGCTAAAACATGCGCCACGCGCTGTTCAGCCTTAATTATGCCTGGTTTATTAAAGCCAGAGGAGTCGCCGAGCTTCTTTAATTGTGGAGCACTAAGCAATGCGCGCAGAAATGTGGCGCATAAAGGCATATCGTTGCTCAATAACAGCAGCGCGGACTCTAAGTGTTCGCGTAATTCTTGCTGTGGTACTGGCATGCCGAAAGGGTAACATATTGGCTACTCTAAACTTCAAGCTACTTTGATGAATTCCCGTAATCTGTGTTTGTTAATCGGTTTGTGTCTTGCCGCATCATGCGCGAAGCCGCAACGTCCGAATGTGGTGCTAGTCATCGTTGATACTTTGCGTAGCGATCACTTGCCGGCCTATGGCTATGAAGTTCATAACACAACGCCGTTTTTGTCGGGCTTAGAAGACAGCGGTCAGCTCGAAGTGCTTGATGGTTTAGTAGCGGCAAGCTCATGGACCAAACCTTCAGTCGCAACCTTGTTCACTGGCTTGTCGCCAGCCGAACATCAAGTCATGCGTTTACAAGGCAAGGGTAGTAAGCTAAATACCAGCGACACTTTGGCGCAAAGATTTTCGGATGCCGGCTACGCGACGGCTTGCGTGCAGTCTAACTTTTTATTGATACGGGCGATGCGTGCTGGCTACGAGCAGGGCTTTGACGAATACTTCGATGCGATCGGCGCAAAGAAAGATCCGCATCGTGGCTCGACTGCTGCTGATGCTGTAAAGACCGGGCAAAAATGGGTGTCAGAACTCGACGACGACCAACCGTGGTTTTTGGTGTTGCACTTTTTTGACCCACATGCTTCTTTTGAAGATCACCCGAATGTAGATTGGCTAGAGGACAGTTACGAAGGATGGGTGAGTGGTGGCGCGTCTACCGATGTGCTGCGTGAGAATGAAGCGAACTGCAGTGCTGACGACATCCGCGCGCTAAGTGCTTTCTACGACGAAGAAATACTTGCGGTTGATCAGAGCATAGGAGTTTTTGTTAATAGTTTGCGCGACAGCCAGCAATGGGACGATACCGTGTTTCTGCTTACGGCTGACCATGGCGAAGAGTTAGGTGAGCGCGGGCACATCGGGCATACGCAAACTTTGATGTCCGAGTTAGTCGATGTACCTTTGATGGTGCGCGTCCCCGATAAATTTAGTGATAAATGGATGATGGAGCCATCGATCAATGGTGGTTATGCGATGACACAAATTTATCCGGCGCTGCTTATGGCTTGTGATATTGATATCCCTGTCGGGCATAGTCGCAACGGCCCTGAAATATTACAAAGTCAAGTCGACTTTGCGCCGATCCGCCGCGAGCACACCGAGAAGTATGTACAGAAAATAGCCATTCGCCGTAAAAATTTGCACATGATTGCTGACCAACGGGCGGGCGAGGTACGCATGTTTGATATCAGCGCAGATCCTAAGATGCTATCGCCACTGCCTACCGACCATCCGCAATTTTCCGAGATGCTGGATTTGTTGCAGGCACAAACTTGGTGGCAACAACAGTGAATAACTACCTCGGAGGTCCACTTGTAATTTTGTTACTGCCATTAGCGTGGCTGTTCGATGGCGTAGCTAGGCTTCGCGTCTGGATGTATCGCGTAGGTTACCTCAAGTCGCACCGCCCACCGTGGCCGACATTGTCTATAGGTAATATCTCCGCTGGCGGAACCGGCAAGACACCTTTGCTGTTTAACGCGCTTGAATGGTTCGAAAAGAATAGCGCTCAAGCAGCGGTATTATCACGCGGTTATGGCGGTGACGAAGGCAAGATTTTGCGTCAACGCTATCCCAAAGTAGACTTGTGCGAAAACGCTGATCGTGTTGCAGGGATGGCTGTCTTGGCAGAACAGCACCAACCCGAAGTGTTAATCCTTGACGATGGCTTTCAACATTTGCGCTTGCAGCGCGATATTGACATCGTTGTGGTTGATGCTACTAAACCTTTTGGCCCAACTTTCCCCGCCGGCTTATTTCGCGAATCAACGCGTGCTTTACGCCGCGCCGACTTGGTAGTAGTAACGCGTGTCGACTTAGTCAATCAACAGCGTCGTGATGCTGTTCAACATAAGATTGCGCAAACACGCATCGGCTTAGTCGAGTTGCCGTGCGTTGAAACCAAAATGACCGCTACCCATGTGCGTCAAATAACTACAAACGAACGCCACCCCTTGTCCATGCTCAACGGCGTAAAAGCGCATTTAGCAGCCGGCATTGGTAACCATCAGTCGTTTGCCGATTTATGTACCAAGCTCGGAGTAGAAATCGCAAGTTATAAACGCTTGGCGGACCATCATCAGTGGACTAGCGCCGACACTCAGGCATTCCGCGCTGCCGAAATGGTTTTAGTCACCGAAAAGGACGGCGTTAAATTGCGCGACATAGCTAGTGATGCATTTTACGAAGTATGCGTCGATCTCGAGTTCGTAAATGGCGGCGAGCATTTCGAACAAAAGTTATTTGATTTGCATCTACCCGTGCGCGCTGCGCGTATTGAACCCTTATGGCAAGGAGTCACTAATGTCGATTAGGCAATGGCCACGCAAGCTCCGTCAACGCTTCAAGCATCGCCCCGGTGTGATAGCATATATGCTATATATACCGCCAAAGATAATCCTGTTCTTGATGTCGTTATTACCGTATTGGGTACTACGACCGATCGCTTCCAGCCTAGGATTATTAGCTTTAGCCTTTGAACGTAGACGTCGAGTCGGACGCGCGCAGTTGCTTTGTGCTTTCCCCGAATTAACACAAACCGAGCGCGATAAGATTTTGCGCGAGTCGTGCAAGTCGATTGCCATGTCGGCCGTCGAGGCGATGATTCTTACGCAACGCTATCAACCACGTTGGCAAGAGCATTTGATATTTGCGGATGGCGCCAGAGAGTTGATCGATGCGCAGAAAGCTAAGGGTGCAATTTTCGTCCAATCTCATTTCGGGTCATTTGAATTCGCTGGCGCTGTTCTTGGTAAGTTAGGCCTAGAACCAGCATTCCCAATGCGCTTCCCAAATAATTATTATCTCGGTCGAGACTTAATCAAGGCGCGCAAAGAGGGCTGGCAGGTCGAAATAGTCAGTCGTAAAGGTGCTATTCGTAGCTTGTTACGCCGCCTAAAAGCCGGAAACGCTATCGTGATTGCTACCGACCAGAGTGCGCACCACAATCCCATTTTCGTGCCTTGGTTTGGTAAGTTAGCCGCCACCGAGCGCGCTACAGCATCATTGGCGTTAAAATTAGGTTCGCCAGTGCTTACTTTATGGGCGGTGCGGCATGCGACTAAGCCGCTGTGGACCATCGATTGCGCGTTAGTGAGCGAAGCAACGACACCACGCGCCGCCAGCGATGAGAACGTATACAATTTGTGTAGCGACATCCACGCTAGCCTCGAACAGCAAATAAAATTAGTGCCCGAGCAATACCTGTGGATACATGATCGTTATCGCATCCGCCCTGAATCAGAAAACAAGAATGACTGACTTAATAACTGCAGTTCAACAACTCGGCAATCCACGCATTGCTGTTGTTGGTGATTTCATGATCGACCGTTACATCCTTGGCGATGCTAAGCGGGTTAGTCCAGAGGCGCCGGTGCCAGTAGTACATGCGACCAGCGAACAAGAACGCTTGGGTGGTGCTGGCAATGTGGCGGCAAACTTAGTCGGCCTTGGTGCGCAAGTAGTGTGTTACGGGGTGCATGGTGACGACAGCAGTGGCGAACGCCTTTGTAAAATGTTAGGCGAACTTGGTGCTGACGCGAGTGCAATGCTGGCGTGCGCTGATCGTCCAACCATTCAGAAAATCAGAGTGATGGCGCACAATCAGCAAATGCTGCGCGTCGACCGCGAAGACGCAGGCGAATTATCAGCAGCGGCGCAACGTCAACTACAAGACGATTTGTTTGATGCAGAATGGGATGCGATCATTATTTCTGATTACGGCAAAGGATGTCTTAGCGCCGAATTTACGCAGGCAATAATCGCTGAGGCGCAGCGCCGTAAAGTACCGTCTTTGGTGGACCCCAAGCATAAAGATTTGTCACGTTATGCACACGCCACATTGGTCACTCCAAACCGTAATGAAGCAGAGTTAGCTGCGGGCTGCGCAATGCCTAGTTTGGCTGATGTAGCCACTATCGGTGAAAAGTTGCGTGCGCAAGCACAACTAGAAGCGCTATTAATTACGCTGGGTGCCGAAGGCATGTATTTGCTAACTGCTGCTGGCGAGGCGACGCATATCCCTACTTCGGCACGCCAGGTATACGATGTAACTGGTGCCGGCGACACTGTAATCAGTGCTCTAGCTATTAGTTTGGCTTGCGGATACGACAACGTATTGGCAATGCAACTAGCAAACGCTGCGGCTGGTATTGCGGTGTCTAAAGTAGGCACTACTATGGTAGGGCGCGAAGAACTGTTGCGCAATTTACGCACTTCAACTCCGGCAGGCAAAGTAGTAGACGAAAACGATGCGCAGTTAGCGCCGATGCTCGAACATTTTCGACTCGAAGGCCGCAAAATAGTCTTCACTAATGGATGTTTTGATATCTTGCATGCTGGGCATGTACGTTATTTGCGTGCAGCGCGCGGACTAGGCGATGTGTTAGTTCTTGGCCTGAACGACGATGCTTCAGTGGCGCGCCTTAAAGGACCCGAACGCCCGTTCAATGAATTACAAGATCGCGCCGAGGTTTTGGCCGCTCTCGAATTTATAGACTTAGTGGTGCCGTTTGCCGAGGATACTCCTGAAAATTTAGTGAAAAAAATATGCCCAGATGTCTTAGTAAAAGGCGCGGATTATAAAGATAAAGGTGTAGCCGGCGCTGAATTCGTAAAACAGCATGGCGGTGAAGTCGAGTTCATTGATATGCTCCCAGGGCGTAGTACCACTGGCTTAGCCGAACGTATCCGCGATAATAATTAGTGGAAGTTATCCCGAAACGTTTATGGCTGACCGGTATCATTACTGGCTTAGTTTCCGGGATGCTTGGCGTTGGCGGCGGATTAGTCTTAGGCCCCGCTTTGATATTGCTCGGAATGCCACTACGCAGAGCCACAGGGACCGCATTGGTGTTGATACCGTTTATTGCGCTGGTGGCGGTTATTGCTGAATTGATTATCGCGCCGCATAATCTTGATTTGATGTTGGCGACTGTTATTTTTATCGGCGGTAGCTTTGGCGTTAAAATCGGTTCGCACCTCGAGCGCCATCTTAATGACAAGCTATTGCATTATTTATTCATAGCTTTAGTGCTTGTGTCTGCGTTACGCAATATCTACTCGGGCTTGTCGCCGATCGAAGTCTTGGCCACGACTTCTAGTTTTGAAATATTGCCTCAATACTTTTTGTATGCAGCAAGCTTCGGTGTCGTAGCCGGAATTTGCGCGATATTGTTTGGCGTTGGCGGCGGGGTGATTGTAGTGCCAGCGCTAATAATCACACTCGAAGGCATGACTTTTCAGAGTGCTTCAGCAATCTCTTTATTAGCGATGGTGCCGACGGCTTTGCTGGCCGCACGCAGCGCCCACCAGCAACAGCGCGTCGACTTACGCTTAGCAAAAGATCTCTCTTGGGTATGTTTACCCGCAGCGGCAGTCGGAGTGGCCTTACGCAACTTTTCGTTTAGCCATCATCAACTCGAGTTATGCTTCGCCGGGTTCTTGATTTATGTAGCTTTGCGCATGCTGCAGCGCGGCTCGTGCCCCTGAACATAAATTTTCACACGATTACGGCCAGCATCTTTTGCCCAATATAGAGCCTGGTCAGCCTGCTCGATTAATTTATCGCAGCCTTCGTGGTCTGGTCCATCAATAGTTGCTACGCCAAAGCTGGCACTAAGCTTAATGACTTCGCCATTATCAGCTTTGAGTCGTAGTGACTCTAGATGGTGACGGCAACGTTCAGCGACTTCAGCGCTTTGAATGATGTCAGCTCCAGGCAGTATGGCTAAGAATTCTTCTCCACCCCAACGGCCAACATAATCGCCACTACGTAAACTATTGCATAGACAACCTGCGACTGCTTGTAGTGCTTTGTCACCGGTCCTGTGGCCATAGGTATCATTGACCTCTTTGAAGAAGTCGATGTCAATCACCAAAGCCGATAATGGTCGTTGTTCGCGCTTCATGCGTTCATAATCCATTTCCAGATTACTCCACATCGCACGACGATTACGTAGTTTGGTTAAGTGATCCGTGCAGGCGAGTAATTTCAATTCTGCTTCTTTGCGATGTAACATCGTTTGCAGTCGAAGCATGCTCTCAGCATTAGCGAGTCGCGCTTTCAATACTAAAGGTGAAAAAGGCTTCGTCTCAAAATCATTCGCTCCGGCTGTGATG
>JBLINB010000029.1:0-20634 GCA_047638975.1 Myxococcota bacterium | reverse complement strand
TAACATGGTATGGCGCGGCACTGTACTGCAATTACCTTAGTACGCTAGATGGGCGCATTCCGTGTTATGACGAAACCACATTCGCTTGTGATTTCACAGCCGATGGTTTTAGATTACCCACCGAAGCTGAATGGGAATATGCTAGCCGTGGTGGCCAGCATAGTCCGTATTACCAATACCCCCATGGCAGTGATTCGATAAGCAGTCTTGATGCCAATTACGATCAGAACATCGGCACCACAGTCGATGTCGGTAGTTACGCCGCTAACGGCTACGGCCTCTACGACATGGCGGGTAATGTCTCTGAGTGGTGCAACGACTGGTATGACGGCAACTACTACTCTAATTCACCATCCACTAACCCTACAGGCCCAGCGAGTGGCTCGAGCCGCGTGGTTCGCGGGGGCAGTTGGTACCATTCGGCTTTCTACTTGCGTTGTGCCTATCGCTCCACCACCTACCCGTCGACCACCGGCAACAACCGCGGATTCCGGGTGCTTGCAGTTCAATAATTGAGCTCCAGTTCAAGCAGCAGCTTCACCACACAGCTCATGACCTAACGGTCGTGGGCTTTTTAGATGGTGTCCCCAGGGTGATTCGAACACCCGACCTTCGCTTTAGGAAAGCGATGCTCTATCCAGCTGAGCTATGGGGACGGCCTTATTTAATGCGAAGCATACCCCCGACACCGCTCTATGACAAACAGGCTATAGTTCTTGATTAAACTTTTCATTGCCCCCACCTTCAAGTGTGAGCAATACAGCAGAGCAAAACACTGAATAAAATACTTGGACAGATCGTAATCCCAGCAATCGCCGTGCTGTTATTACTCTTCGCCGACCTCGCACCGGGGTCGCCACAGGTAACCCGTATGGCTGCGGTGGCGGCTTTGATGGCTGGCTGGTGGATTACCGAAGCGATACCGATTCCGATCACCTCTTTATTGCCGGTCGCATTATTTCCGCTACTCGGCATACTTGACGGACGCACCACTGCCGCGACTTATTTTAATCACTTAATCTTTTTATTCATCGGCGGATTTTTATTCGCCCTCGCCATGCAACGTTGGGATTTACACCGGCGTATCGCTTTGCGTATTTTGCGGTTTCTCGGCACTAGCCCGCCGCGCGTATTGCTTGGCTTCATGACCTCCACTTGGTTTTTGTCGATGTGGATCAGCAACACCGCCGCAACCATGATGATGGTGCCGATGGCGATGGCAATCATTGGCCCCTTTCGTGAACACCTTAACAAAGACCAGGCACGCCGCTTCTCGATAGTGCTGATACTCGGAGTCGCCTATTCGGCATCTATTGGCGGAATCTCGACCTTAATTGGTACCCCGCCGAATATGTCACTGGCGCGAATTCTCGAAATAACTTTTCCGGATAGAGCCGAACTATCTTTCGTGTGGTGGTTTAAATTTGCCTTTCCGTTATCGCTTACTTTTTTAATCGCCGCCTGGTTTACTTTAACTAAACTCGCGCGTCTTGGCTCCCTGAAGGTAAGCGTAAACAAAAACTATTTTATCGATCAACACCAACAAATGGGCGCCATGACTTTTGAGCAGCGCGCAGTCGGTGGACTTTTCTTTTTACTAGTATTCGGCTGGATGTTCCGTCCTCAATGGTCGCAGCTATTTCCTAATCCTAGTTACATCGATGACGGCACCGTAGCGATTGTCATCGCGATACTCTTGTTCCTGATTCCGTCCAAAGCTGAGCCCGGAGCAAAGCTGATGGACTGGAAGGCCGCAAAGGGCATACGCTGGGGGATTATTTTAATGTTCGGCGGCGGCTTCGCGCTTGCGACGGGCTTTATCGAGTCGGGCTTATCCGATTGGCTAGGCCAACAACTGACTTCGCTGCAGAACGTGCCGCTATGGCTATTGATCGCCATCATTTGTACGGTCATCACCTTTCTTACCGAGCTTACCTCAAACATGGCGACCACCGAAGTGGTGCTGCCGATATTAGCAGCGATGTCGACGGCGATTAATGTCGACCCGTTAATGCTGATGATTCCGGCGACACTCTCGGCATCGTGCGCGTTCATGCTGCCGGTGGCCACTGCCCCGAATGCGATTGCCTTTGGCGGCAGTGATGTAAAAATCAAAGACATGATGCGCTATGGCATCGTCTTAAATATTATCGGCATTATCTTGATTAGCTTAACTATGCAAGTTTTGCCAAGTCTTCCCAACGCTCAGTAGCCTGCGCCACGCGTTGCTCGAGCTGCGCGCGTTGTTGCTGCAACTGCGCTAACTTGCCATCGCCCGACGAGTATACCGCTGGATCGGCCATTTGCGTATCGATCGCCAGCATCGCTTCTTCGTCGATAGCAATAGTGTCAAGCAAGCCATCAAATTCGCTGCGCTGTTTATTATTCAGCTTAGGTTTACTGGCGGACGCCGTCTTCCCTTCGGGGTTTTGCATCACTGGCATTTTTTCAGCGACTTGTGCAACCACTCCTTCGTCTGGTGACCAGCGTTCGAGTAGTGAACTGACGTCGCCAGTATGCAAGAATGCTCCGCCGCGGCCGTCTAAGTATAAAACGTGCGTTGCCACGCGATCTAAGAACCAACGGTCGTGACTGACTAGCAATACACAACCATAGTAGGCGCAAAGTGCTTCTTCGAGCGCGCGCAGAGTGTTTAGATCGAGGTCGTTAGTCGGCTCGTCGAGCACTAACACATTACTGTCTTGCAGTAACAATTTCGCTAACAGTACGCGTCCGCGTTCGCCACCGGAAAGTGAACCTACCTTGACTAACTTTTTCGAGCCAGGGAACAAAAACGAATTTAAAAAACCAGCAATGTGGACTTTGCTTTCGCCGACCACTACGTATTTACCGGTGCCCGCGATTTCTTCCATTACCGTTGCCTCGTCGTCGAGGTCTTCGCGCTTTTGTTCGAGAGTGCCAAACTTAACAGTCTCGCCAATGGTGACCTTGCCGCCATCTGGTGCAAGCTGCCCGAGCATTAATTTAATCAGCGTGGTTTTGCCGACACCATTCGGGCCGACGATTCCGAGGCGCATACCGTTTTCTATTTTTAGATTGAGACCATCTAAAATAGTTTTATCAGGATAAGCAAATTGTAAGTCTTCAATTTCAATCACCTTCGAACCCAAACGTGGGCCGCGCGGGATTTCCATTTCTAGTTTGACATCGCCCTCTAGCTTGTCGGTACTCGCCAGCGTGTCATAGCGCTTCATGCGCGCATTAGCTTTGGTACCGCGTCCTAAAACACCGGCGCGCATCCATGCGGTTTCTCTTTTCAGTAAGGCTAAGCGACTGCCTTCCGACTTTTGTTCGGACGCCATGCGATCGGCGCGACGTATTAAATACTCGTTGTAGTTACCAGGGTAAGAATAAATCGAACCGCGATCCACTTCAACGATTTTGTTTACCACACGGTCAAGTAAGAAACGGTCGTGAGTCACTAAAATCAACGGCACTTTAAGCTGCGTTAATTGTTTCTCGAGCCACGCGATAACGAAAGCGTCAAGGTGGTTAGTGGGCTCGTCGAGCAACATGATGTCGGGTGATGCCACTAACAACTTTGCTAATGCTACGCGACGCGCTTCACCGCCTGACAAATTACCACAAGTTAAAGAAGCGTCGCTTAAACCCACGCCGTGAATCGCTGCCGAAATTTTATGTTCAACATCGTGACCACCCATGCGTTCGAGTTTATGCTCGAGATCGGACTGGCGACGTACCAACAAATCTAGACGTCCTTCGGTTAACTCGGGATCCGCCATTTCGGTGTATAGCTTTTCTAATGCTGCAAGCACCTTCGAGTGTTCATCAAGCCCAGCACGCACCGCGTCTTCGATTGTAATATCGTTATCGAAAACCGGCTCTTGTTCGAGATAGCCGATGCGTAAACCATTGCGCAACACCCGCGTACCGGTGTCGAGGGTTTCAAGGCCGGCCATCATTTTCAGCAAAGTCGATTTGCCCGCGCCATTGGGGCCAATCAGACCGATGCGTTCTTGCGAAGTGACGGTGAAATCAACGCCGGTGAATAACGGACGGTTGGCATCGTAAGCTTTACTTACTCCTTGGAGGGTGATTAGCGGCATGGGCGCGCATATTCTAATAGAATCAGCGCTCGAGTGTGAGCTGGCTTAAACGTCCGCGAAAATTCCAATCGCTGACCCAAATGTCGCCGTTGTTGCCCCATGCAGCACAATGCGGCGACAAGAAAACGCCGTCGCTCCATTTATCGTAATCGACACGATTGGTGGCGCGCAAAGCCGGATCAGGCTGCTCGCCCAAATGCTTCAGCACCTCTCCTGCGCGATTGAGAATGGTCACTCGCCCTTCTAGCTCGGCGACAAGCCATCCGTCTTCGTTGACATCGACGTGGCAAGGCCTATTTAACTCGGCGGCAACGACACTGCTGAACGTGCCATCGGTGTCGAATAATTGCAGACGGCGGTTTTCGCGATCGGCGACCACCACCTTATCGAGGTAGGCGTCGTAACTAATACCATGCGGCGTTTTGAATTGACCGTCTTCAGAACCCCAGCCGCCAAAGCAGGATTGCCAGTTACCTACGGCATCGTAGATATGCACCCATGATTTGCCGTAGCCGTCCGCGACCATGAAACTTCCATCTGGCAGCGCCGCCACTGAGGTGGGAGCGTATTCATCGGCAGACTTGTACTTGCCGGATTCTTGCGGCCAAGCGACGCTCAACAACACTTCGCCATCGAGCGACAATTTTTGGACTTGATGCTGGCCAGTGTGCGCCACAAACAAATACTCGCTATCGCCTTCCTGAACAATCTCTAGGCCGTGCAAGCCGCCGGATAAATCTTCACCGATGTTCTTCTTAAAAACGCCGTTTGCATCAAACACGAAAATAGCTGGCTTGCTGTCGGTGCAAAGATAGACGTCGCCGTTAGCCGCCACATCGACGCAACCGTGGGTGTTGCCTAAGACGACACCCTCGGGCAGCGATATCGCATTACTTTGCCAGACATAGGCATAAGGCTCAGCCGGGCCAACCATGCAGCCAACAATCAGGGATAAGGCGCACAGTACCAAGGTGGGTTTGCTCATGGCCATATGATATGTTCACCGAATGGTGGACGTCATCCAAACGACATCGAACTCTTCCAGGCCAGCGACGGTGAGCGATTTGTCGTCCAAGGTCACTCGCTGAGACAATATTATTATTTTATTTTGACGATAAAGTAATGCGAAGGTCAAATAATGAGTAGCAGTGGTCGCGGTACTTTGTGATTCGAAACAATACACCCATTTCTCGAATCTCGCAGGAGGCCCAATATGAACTAAACTGCTATGTCATCTAGAGTTTCGTCACCCTGACTGCCCTGGGAGAAGTGGCCATTGGCGAAGGTCGCAGTCACCATCATCATCCTATATGCAGGCATAAAAGTGCCCCTGTGATAGCCCAAGCCACAAATTCTAAGCGAAAATATTGCAAAAATATACAAATTAAGCACATTTAGCTACGCAATGCTAGAATACTCACCTTGGCCAACCTGGCCTCACTCTTAATAAATAAAATAATGCGACTCTTTGTTGGCAACCTTCCTTGGAGCATCGGTGACGATGAACTCCGTGATCTTTTTTCTGAATACGGTGAAGTAACCGACAGTAAAGTAATTAATGACCGCGAAACCGGTCGCTCTCGTGGCTTTGGCTTCATCGAAATGGATGGGGACGCAGGCGACGCAGCAATCAAAGCACTTGATGGCACTGATATCGAAGGTCGTGACCTTCGTGTTAACGTTGCAGAAGAGCGCAAGCCTCGCGACAACAACCGTCGTGATGATAACCGCCGTGACGACAACCGTCGTGACGACCGTAGCTGGTAAGCTAAACTTTTTAGCTTAAAAACTTACCTGAGGTGCCTCGCGCATCTCGGGTATTTTTATTTCAAAGAACTCGCGCAGGCTAAAGCTATACATGCCGGCGATTATATTAGACGGAAACTGCTGTACCTTATTATTGTTTTCGCGAATGTTACCGTTGTAAAAACGCAACGCCGCCTGAATGCGGTTTTCGGTGTTAGCTAATTCAGACTGCAGCTCGGCGAAGTTAGTACTCGCTTTGAGATCGGGATACGCTTCAAGGCGTACCATCAAACTCGATAAAGCACCCTGCAAGGCCCCTTCGTCGGCGGCCTGAGATTGCGGATTACCATTATTGGCCACGGCCTTTTCGCGCATCGCTGTTACCTTTGCCAGCAGCTCGCTTTCGTGCTTGGCGTAACCTTTAACGGTGTTAATCAAATTAGGGATCAAATCGTAGCGACGCTTTAATTCGGTATCGACATTTGACCACGCCTCGTCGCATTGATTGCGAATCGACACTAGCGCATTGTACATGCCAACCGAGATCAGCAAGATGAAGAGTGGAATTCCGATTAGGGCGTATATCATTATTTTTTAAACAAGTAGGCGGGCATTAAAGCACGTATTTCGGTGAGCTGCAACAAGTAGGCGTCGAGCTCGCGTGGTTCTAGCTTGGCTCCATCATACACCGCTAAAGTGTGGCCGTCGAGCTCTAAGGCAGTTTTTGGGCATTTCAACAGGTATTCCATCATGCCGGTATTGCAAAAGTCGTAAGCGAGTTTTTTATCTTCGGAGCGCACCGCGTATTTCTTAGAAAACTCGATAGATTCGAAATCGATGTCGTCGTAGCCTAGCAGTTGGCCAAATTTCGCGAAGATACTTTCAGGGTGGATGCGTAACTCCGGAAACGCCTGCTCTATTTCAATAGCCACTACCCCGAGGTTATGGTGATGCGTTTGGCGGTTACCCTTTGAGTCTGTCGAGTACGTTTCGTAGTGATAAGTAAAGGCATGCGCTGTAAAACCAGCGTATATACCATGCAAATAATCATAACCGTAACGATTGCTACCGTTATTCAAGTTATTCAAAAACATAAACCTATTTGCCAGGCCACGATCACGCTCGGGACGAAACCTAAAATTGTTCTTCTGCGCCCAGGCCACAAAACCTGCGCGGCGTTCTTTATGATATTTCCATGAAGAATATATCATGAATCCTACCAGGCACACGCCGCCAATGATTAACAGCGTTTGCATAACCACTCCAATGATTGTTCACGGTTCATAAGTTCTCCCTCTATTTGCAGAGCGTAGGCCTCGTCGAGTATGTCACCTATTTGCGGACCAGGCTCGACGCCAACAGCGATGACATCTTGTCCGCGTAAAAAGTTTTTAAGAGGTGCATCCTTTACACCTAAGCCAGCTGCGCGTTCGAGCAGCCATACTTCGGGTGTCCAGGGTAATTCGAATGGTTTTAGACGACCTGCGAAATCGGCAAACGCCACGCGGCATAGTGCCGGAATGTTAACGCGTGTCGCCAAGCGGCGGATAGCAGCGTCAGTTACCGATTCGCGTTCGATATACAGTTGCCCCGGACGCAAATGCTCACGCACCAAATCGCAAACAGGTGCTACTACATTACTAGTACCATTAATCTTTTCGAGCAAACTTATGGTGGGTTTGACTCCAGCGACATCATGCGCCGGGCAACGCCAGCGTCCGCGTTCGAAAGAGGTATGGGTGGCTTTCCCAAGGTCGTGACACATGACGCCCAACATCTCAACCCAGATATCTTCCATCTCATCGCGGCGTAAGATTGCTGCATCGAGGCAAAGCGCGGTATGGATCATCACATCACCTTCGGGGTGCCATTCAGGGTCTTGTGGCACTCCACGTAGGCATTCTAATTCTGGGAAACTACGTAATGCGCCACATGCTTCGAGCGCCAGCAAGCCCTTACCCGGGAAATCACATTTTTCGAGCATCAAACGAAATTCGCCTTCGATGCGTTCGCGTGGTAATTCAGACACATCAAGCGAGCGACAGAGTTCGACGGTCTCGCTGGCGATCACAAAATCAAAACGCGCGACAAAACGCGCCGCGCGCAATACTCGCAGCGGATCTTCGGCAAAAGCAGGTGATACATGGCGCAATGTTTTACGTTTGAGATCACCGAGTCCGTCATGGAAATCGAAAATCTCGCCACTTAAGATATCTTGCATCAATGCGTTAATCGTAAAATCACGACGCAACACCGCGTCTTCCTTTCGCATATGCGGATCTGATTTTACAGCAAAGCCTTTATGCCCGGGGCCAGTCTTCGATTCACGGCGCGGTAACGCCACCTCTACTTCTTCGCCATCAGCGAAAACCAAGAGCAACACTGCAAACTGTTTACCGATTAAATGTACAGCACCAAATTTGCCCAGCAACTTTTCGAGTTCTTCAACGCCAAGACCATAAACCTCTAAGTCGTAATCTTTACACTTCAGCCCTAGCAACACATCGCGGACGGCCCCTCCCACTAAATACGCACGCCCGCCAGCGCCATCGATGGCAGTGGCAAGAGCCCTAATGTTCTGAGGTAAGGTATTTTCCATGCTGACTCAATGGTTTAGTGTAACCGTTAATCCGGCAAGTTACACTACTAAACATGCGAATCGCTCGAGTTCACCTTCTGCTTTTAAGTTCCGCTTTAGTCCCCGCTTGCGCTATTCCTGGCGATGCTGCCTGGAGCGACACTCATGTGAGCGCCTATGCCGCAGGTTTCGCCCTATCACTAGAAGTCGACTCAAGTAATCTTTCGGTGCCAGCATCGGGCGCGGTCGGCGCTTTGAGTGGTGCGTTTTCCGTCAACAGCGAGAGATCTTACACCACACAGTATGGTGTGCGCATCGGATTTGCGCACTTCGAAGTGTCGATTTCGCGGTTCAACAATAACACCACCCAAGACGGAGTGATTAGCGGCAACGGCGGATTCTTCTTGGGCGAAGCCTTAGTCGGCGATCTAAAAGTGGATTCGACTTTCGATATCGACTCTACTAAAATCATATTAGGCGTAGACATACTAAACACCTCATTAGGCCGCGTCGCCGTACTCGGCGGACTCGACCTCTTTAATTTCAACCAATTTAAATTCGCTGCGCAAGAGGCTAATGGCGCAAACATCGTAGCGGGATCCTTTCAGAACGTGCTGGTCAACCAGGGTGTGCCGGTACCGATTATTGGTGTGCGCGCGGATATATACATCCCAGACACTGATCTCCGCGTCGGCGCCGAGATGATGGGTGTCTCAGTTAGCATCGATGAAATCGATGGAGTCGATGCTGTTTTTATAGATTACGACTTTAATCTAAATTTTGAGATCTTCACTAATGGTGAAGCGGTAATCGGATATCGCAGTATCGACCTAAGCATCGACGGCAGCATCGACAATATATTAATAAATATGGACCTGAACATGTCAGGCCCATATTTTGGTGTAGCGCTTTATTTCTAAAGACTACATATTTGATTCTACGAACGACCAGTTAACCAAACTTTCGAAGAAAGTGTTTAGGTATGCCGGACGCGCGTTTCTGAAATCAATGTAGTAGGCGTGTTCCCAGACGTCGCAAGTAAGCAAAGGCTTCTTGCCGTCTGTCAATGGATTGCCTGCGTTTGAAGTTGCGCAGATTTCTAGCTTGCCGCCGTTGTCAACCAACCACGCCCAGCCTGAACCAAATTGGCCCATCGCTGCTGCTTTGAACTGTGCCACGAAATCGTCGTAAGACCCGAAGTCGCGATCAATTGCTGCGGCCAAAGCGCCACTTGGAGCGCCGCCACCTTGTGCCTTCATGCACTTCCAGTAGAAGCTGTGGTTGTAAACTTGAGCAGCCTGATTGAACACGCCGCCTTCGGTAGTAGTGATCAGTTCTTCTAGAGACTTCGATGAATCGCCATCAAGCAATTCATTTAACTTTGTAAGGTAAGCATTGTGATGCTTGCCGTGGTGAAATTCTAGAGTCTCGGCACTGATGTGTGGTGCCAAGTCGGAGATGCCGTAAGGGAGTTCTGGTAATTCGTAAGCCATGATTGTGTTATGAGGTTTTTGGGAGTGATAGGATAGCAGATTGTGAAAAGGTTGTACCCTACTTCTGCACTCGGAATGTTGCTAATCATCGACTTGATTTGGCAGCTCATTTGTTTGTATCTGTCGTATGGCAATAACCCAACATTGCTTGCCCCAGCAGGAGATGCGCTTGAATACCTGAACATAGCCGACAATATTGCATCGGGCAATTTCATACAAAATCAACCGTTTTTATCCGCACCACTTTATCCGTATTTTGTTGCTTTGATGCGCAGTCTGGGTTTCGGGCTTGGTGGCATATTTGTGGTGCAACTCTTATTACGCAGCCTCACGGCATATATTATTGCGAATTGCGCGCAGCTCTTATTCAAAAACTCCGGTCTTGCGTTTGCAAGTGCCGCGTGCTTCTTACTTTTGCAAGAGCCGGCGTATTTCACAGTACGTTTAGTCAACTCTTCACTGCAATTACTTACACTTAGCTTTCTTATCTTTTCAATGCTGCGCTTTAGTCAGCAGCCTAGCAAATCACGCGCCACCCACTTCGGCAGTGGCTTAGGTATCGCGGTACTTGCCAACCCTACGCTGCTCGCTAGTTTGCCGTTCTTTGCTTGGTGGCTAAACTGGAAGGACGGACGTTATAAATTAAGCGCGATTGTTTTGAGTGTTGCGCTCGGCATAACGGGCCTTGCCACACTGCACAACGCCATCGCCGTCGGAGAATTCATTCCGGTTAGCGCGCAAGCCGGAGTAACCTTCGCACACGGCAACTCGCATGGCGCCAACGGCACTTACAAACCTCTCGCAGGCGTGTCGGCAAACCGTCTTGATCAAAACAAAGACGCCTACGATATTGTCGCCGAACAAACAGGTGTTGCAGGCTGGGGGAACACCTCAGATTATTATTTCAAGCAAGGTCTCGATTTCTACAAGCAATATCCTAGTGAAGCATTCGCTTTAATATTGACTAAGATGCGTTGGTTGTTTGCCGGAAAAGATTACGGCGATCTATTTTTCATTACCCTCGAAAACGCTGACCCGGCCTTTCCGCGGCCTACACCTCACTCAGCATTCATACAAGTAGGATGGCTACTGCCGATGGCATGCATCGCTTTAGTCATGCTATGGCGTCGAAAAAATACTTTTAGGCTGCCGCTTTTTGTGTTGTTCATGAGTGCTGCAGCAACCGTAATCGTCTTTTGGTATTCACCGCGTTACCGACTTCCGTTGGTGCCGATAGCAGTAATTATTGTGCCTTGGGCCATTTACACGCTCGCCGATTCAAAGCGCTGGCTGGCCGCACTGCTAATGATTGCGCCAATCGCAATCATCGAAGGCAGTTCGATGATCGATGATTTCGACCCGGTCAATGCAGAAATGCATGGCTCTTACAATTCAAATATCGGGCTCGGCCACATCGATCTCGAACAATATCATTTAGCAATTCCACGTTTAGAATTTGCGATTGCTAATGGTCAAGACAAAGCAGTCACTCATATTGCACTTGCCGAATCGCTAGTGCAAATAGGTACCGCATTTGACAAGCAAGGTAACATCTCCGCGGCTAACGAAAGATATAACGTCGCGATCAAAGAGTATTATCGTGCTCTCGAATTAAATCCGCGCAAAGATGATGCGCGACAGTCTTTAGTTAGCGTGCTGATTTACATGAAGCGCGATAGCGAAGCAACAAAAATAACCAATGAAGGCAAAAGAATTAAAAGTCAGTGAACTGCGGTGGCAGTGTCCAGCATCGTGGGTCCCGACCCGCAGAGCTCAAGCTGAGTGCTCCATATCACAACGCTTGTTCGGGCAGAAACGTGCATTAGAGGCCATCAAGATGGGTCTAAACGTAAATTCTCCGGGATATAACATTTTCGTGTGCGGCATTGGCGGCACCGACAAGGCCGAAGTGATGCAAGAGTTACTCGAGTGTATCGAGATCGAATCGAGTGAACTGGTCGACCATGTGTTCGTGCATAATTTTCATGAGCCCTTGAATCCGCAGCATCTTGAATTGCCTTTAGGTGCCGGTAATAAGTTATTAATGGGCATGCGCAACTGGGTGCATGCACTGCGTACCGAAATACCGAAGCTGCTCAAAAGCGAATCGCACGTGCAGCAGCGTCATCATTTAGTGGCGCGTTATCAAAAAGCTGAATCGCAATTATTCAGGCGCTTTGAAGCAAAGCTACGTAAAGCCAATTTGTCTTTAGTGGCAATCGAAGAAGGCAATGGCACGCGTCGCGATATTCATTTATTAATCAACGATGCTGTTTGTTCTCCGGAACAAGCCTTGCAACTGCCCACCAAGCAACGTCCGTCGGCGGCGAAGCTCAAAGTAATGTTTGCGGCGCGCCATAACTTCTTGGCGCAAGTCGAGCAAACTCAAAACAAGGCGCGCGCCATGGCATTGCGCTTGATTCGTGAGACAAACAGCATCGACGAGTCCGTAATGACCGAGGCTGTGCATGGTATTACTGTAGCTCTTGCTGAAGAATTAGACGCCGATAAAAACTTGGCGACATGGCTCGGCGATTGTGTGCAATTTGCCCTTAGCCATTCACAAATGTGGACACGTGGCAGTGGTGGCGAAGGCACTAGTGAAGCAGCTGAACAGCGCGGCCTAGAAGTATTCGAAGTAAACCCAGTACGACTGATGCGCGAGAACAAGACACCGATCGTCTTTGAGCCGCATCCTAATTACTCAAATTTATTCGGCACTATCGAACGCGCGCGTAGTCAGCAAGGCATAGGTTATGTGCATCAGGCCGTGTCTGCAGGTTCACTGTTGCATGCCGACGGTGGTATTCTAGTTTTGAATGCGCGCGACGTTTTTCGCGAGGCCGAGGTCTGGCGCGCATTGAAGCGCACTTTGCAATCAGGACAGTTAGCGATTCACGCACTAGAATCGATGTCACCATTGGGCATTACCGGAGCACGTCCGCAAGCAGTGCCTATCAAGCTAAAGGTAGTGTTGGTTGGCGACAGTAATTTGTACGACCACTTGCACGACGACGAGCCAGACTTCCCGCGTATTTTCAAGGTTAAGGCCGAGTTCGAAGACTCGCTCCCGTTGATGAAGAAACACGCTGCGAGCATGGCGCATTCGTTGCACTACATCAGCAAGGAAGAGCATTTGTTGCCTATTGCTAAAACCGGCATGTGCGCCCTACTCGAACGCGCCGTCAATGATTCTGGCAGTCGCAAGCGGATTTCAACACGCTTACCGATTATTGCCGACTACTTGCGCGAGTCTTCTTTTTATGCGGCGCAACAAGGCCACAAATCGATTCAGCGCGATGATGTGGATGCGGCGCGCACCCACTACCGCGAGCAACATGCCATCGATGCCGAGTGGCACGAACGCCAGGTGCTTGAAGGCATTTACAAGATAAGATCTAGTGGCCACGAAGTGGGTGCGATCAATGCGATGACGGTTGTCAGTTTAGGCCCATTAAGTTTTGGACGCCCTGCACGTATTTCGGCGATTGCGACTGCCGGTGACGAAAGTTACTCAAACATCGACACCGAAGTGCATTTAACGGGTAACATCCATAACAAAGGTATGCTGGCCCTCGAAAATTACATGCGTTGCCAGTTCGGAAAAAAGAAGTCACTGCCGGCAAAAATGAGTCTGTGCTTTGATCAAAACTACGGCCCTATTGATGGCGATTCGGCATCCACCACTGAGCTGTATGCGTTGCTATCTGCCCTTAGCGGATTCCCTCTGCGCCAAGACCTTGCCGTCACTGGCGCGCTTGCGATTGACGGCGAAGTCACGGCAATCGGCGGCGTTAACGATAAAATCGACGGTTTCTTCCGAATTTGCAAGCAGCGCAAGCTAACTGGCAAGCAAGGTGTGATGATTCCGAACATAAACGCCAACGACCTGATGCTCAATCAAGACATCGTGGATGCCGTCAAGAGCGGCGAATTTCACATCTACACCATTAAAGACGTGCGCGCGGGCATCGAACTCATGACTGGCAAGCGCTGGCAAGACGTTTACGCCGCTGTGGCGAAGCGTCTAGAAGATTTTGACCCAGAAGACAAAAAGAAAAGCTAAACTCTGCGACCATGCGTTACCTAGACCCACACATTCATTGCTATTCCCGCACCACCGACGACTACCAGGCCATGTATTTGGCTGGCACGCGTGCGGTAATCGAGCCCTCTTTTTGGCTTGGGCAACCGCGTACTAACGCTGGCACTTTTCACGACTACTTTTCAAGTATTCTTGAATTCGAGCCGACGCGTGCCGCCGATTTTGGCATTACGCATCGTTGTACCATTGGTTTAAACCCAAAAGAGTCTAATGACGAAAGGCTGGCTGACGAAGTGCTCGAGATATTGCCAACTTTCCTAGACCACCCAAATTGTGTGGCGGCCGGTGAATTAGGCTTCGACGAGATTACCGATGCCGAAACGAAATCACTGGTTAGGCAAATCGAAATGGCTACCGAGCGCAACTTGCCGATCTTGGTGCATACTCCACATCGCGATAAAGCACGTGGCGCCATCATGATCATGGACATCCTCGAAGATCATGGCGTCGCACCCGAGCGCGCGATTATCGATCACAGCACCGAAGAGACTACAAAGGCTATCCTCGATCGCGGTTTTTGGGCTGGACATACGGTTTACCCACAGACTAAATTGACGCCTGACCGTTTCGCCAACATCTATAACGAGTTCGGCATCGAGCGCGTTTTGCTCAACACTAGTGCCGACTGGGGCAAGTCTGACCCGCTGCTACTGCAGCAAACCGTCACCTACCTCGAACGCCGTGGTGCCGACCTTGAAACTCTGCAAAAGTTAGTGTGGGATAATCCCATCAGCTTCTTCGGAGCTGAGCGCCTAAACATCCCTGAAAACGGCGAGTCCTTCGATCCAGTAGCTGCCAATCAAACGCATAGTTCTTTGCGTGGCGGCTTCGACGAATAAAAAACTATCATTAGACCGTTACTCGCGTATTGTTTATTACTACATAGTACGAAGAGAAAAATCCAGTTTATAACATTTGGGTTTTAAAGGGAGGGCGCTAAATTCGAGGGGGATGGAGCGCCCGTTTTTTTATGGTTTAACCCCAATAGTCACCGTTTTCTCAACGATGCTGCGCCGCGTCCATACCGTAAAGATAAGCGTACTCCCTGGCGCATTTGCCGCCACTCGCGCCTTGAGCTGTGCCGACGACGAGATTTCTTGGCCATCTATCTCAAGAATGACGTCTTTCGTTTTGAGCCCGCCCTTAGCTGCCGGACTACCTTCTTGCACATCTGTTACCAGCACACCATAAGTGTGGTCGAGGCCGCGCAATTTTGCAGAGTTCGCATCAAGTGATTCACCTGATAAGCCAAGGTAGCCGCGCCTGATTTCTCCACCGTCTGCGAGTTCATCAACATAGCGCTGAGCAATTTGTGTAGGGATGGCATACGAGATACCTGACCAAGCGTCGTTCTGACTACTGCCGCCAATCGCAGTATTAATTCCGATGACTTGACCTTGCATATTTAATAGTGGCCCGCCTGATGAGCCGTGATCGATGAAGGCATCGTGCTGGATGAAATCTTCGTAAGAGTCTTCAACCAAATTCAAGCGACGGTGCAATGCGCTGACGATGCCCAAACTAGTGGTACCTTTGAGACCCAATGGCGAACCAATAGCCATCACTAAATTACCTGGACGCAATTCATCAGAGTCGCCCCATTCCATCTCGAATTTTGCAGCGGACACCGGTATTTTTATTACGGCTAAATCCGTTTGCGGATCGCGGCCGAGGACATTGCCGGTGACTTCGCGTCCATCGCTAAAGCGGATCAAAAATGATTTATGCTCGCCGACTACGTGTGAGTTTGTAACAACGATACCGCGCATCGCATCGACCACGAAACCCGAGCCACTGCCACGTCCTTCGCCTTCATCGCGCAAGCCTTCGATGAAAACGGTGGCCTTCGAGGCATCAGCAGACAGGTCGGCGATAGACTCTGACAGCGCGCTAAGACTTAAATCGGTGACATAGCGCTCTGCTTGAGTATTGCGGATACCAAATATTGTCAAAGCGATGCAACAGACTATAGTGGCACTAGCGGGGATAGATTTGTGGCTAACGTTCATTTGGAGTACAAGTATACTGTTATCGATGAATAAACTCGCGCCTGTTATCGCTCTTGTCGTTTTATGTGCTTTCGTATTTGTACTCTTTAGCGATGACGAAAACCGCAGCATTGATCTCGACATGCCTCAAGCAACTGTTGAGGGCGCTGCTCCTGCCACTATCGAAGAGAGCGATGTGGCCGCAGCGCCTGTTATTGATCGTGCACTGGCAAGCTCTGATGCGCAACCAAGCGTCAGCAACCAACAGGGATTAGAGCATGTAATTGGCGAAGCAGCGTTTGTCACGTTTACTGTAGTAGATGCCGACGGCGCCCTACTATCCGAGTGTTTAGTTTCTCCTGAAAGTAAGACACGGGCACAACGCCAAGGGCTTTTCGCTGAATCGCCGGCAGACGATCGTGAGGATTATATCCTCAACTCAGATGCAAACATTGTGCTCGCAGTATCTAGCAACCGCGAGGCATACTTCAGCATTCATCATCCACAGTGGCAAGAATATATTTTTACTTGTCAAGCTCCGGCAAGTGGCGAAGTGCGCGACCTAGGTAAAATTGTTTTGAATCCGGCGGCCACCATCTCCGGAATTATAAGCGACGAACAAGGTCATCCAATTAGCAACGCAACTGTTGGCGCTATCAGCACCAACAATTCATTTAGTATGGAGGTGCTGAAGGCATCGACCACTAGCGATGAACAAGGCTCTTTCGTTCTAGGCGGCTTGCAAGCTGATGAATATCAAATACTTGCTCAAGCTCCTTCCTTCAGCAGCGCTAGCACTAGCGTCTCGATAAAGACGGTGCCTGTTGCAGAAACCATTGCCATCCAGCTTGAAGGCGGAGCAACAATTTCAGGACGCGTACTGGCGACAGATGGAACACCTATTGCCAATGCGGATATTTTGCAAGTTCTAGAATCTAACTCAATGCGATTTATGGCAGAAGACCCTGTCATAAAAGGTGAAACTATTGCTACTACCGACAACAGCGGAAACTACTCTGCGGCAGTCGGCATGTCTGACGGCGTTGCGCATATCGGAGCACGCCATCCTAACTACAAAGACACAAAAATAGAAGTCACCGAAAACCACTCCATGGCTAACATCACGATGCAGCCTAGCTTGCACCTATACGGAAGCTTCGCAAATGCTAGCGGTCTTCAAATAAAATCTACGAGTATGCGTTTAACTAAAAAGGTAGCTGGCGATAACAGCCAAGAATTATATTTTAGTCGCATCAATGCCCTTGAAGGCGAAATCGAAACAGATGGCAGTTTTAAATTCAATGACATCGCCGCTGGCATTTATACTCTTTCTGCCGACACCAATCTCGGGGTTGTTGAAGTAGATAGCTTATCCATTGATGTCAGCATTGATGATTACATACTAGGATTGCCGCTGATACCACGCCTTAATTTTCACGTCGTGGACGCCGCAGGGCAGCCGATAGAGAATGTGTACCTAAATCTTGGCTCGCAAGAGCAGAAAGGCTCGCGTTCGCGTTCCGGCGATTTATTCACAACAGGAGACTTCACGCTGGGTGGCTCTATTTCACATAGTGCAAGAACCAATGAAGACGGCGATTGCGTAGTGGGTGGCATGCCGCAAGGTAAATATTCTTTAAGCACCACTCATCCAGACTATGCCGCAACAGTCAAGCAAATGGATGTGTGGCAAGATAGCGAAGACATAGAAATCGTATTAACCCCGGCAGCATTACTTACGGTTAATACCCTAAACCCTGCTCAACAAGCTGTGGCGGATATAAGAATCAAGCTGATGCAAGGCGACAAGAGAGTCGCCGAGACGACTACCAATGACTTTGGTGCTGCTAGCTTCCCTGGACTGAGCGGTGGCGAATATCTACTGCTGTTCGACGCTGAGCAATCATCATCCGGAGGAATGGTCGTATTCACAGGTACGCCCTCTAGTAGTGTGCCACCACAAGAGGAGCGTGGGAAATTAGGTCGTACCACTGTGCAACTCATCCCTGGCGAGCACCAATCTGTCGACTGGCAAATTGCCGGTTTATGCGATTTAACCGTTCTGGTGCGTAAAAACGGGCGCCCCATTGAAGGGATCGTAGTTAGTGTAAAGCAAGATATCGAGTCGCAAAGCAACATGATGTTTTTCAATGCTTTTGGCGAAGAAGATAATACCGCGATGCACACCGACTCGCAAGGAATTGCCGTCATCAGTAACCAACCAATCGGCGAGTACACCCTCGAACTAAAGGCAAATAAAAACTCCTTCGCTACCGAACAAAAAATCAGTTTATACGAGGGCGCAAATAATATTAGCGTTGACCTTTCGGTTAACGACGTCTCGGGTGTTTTAGTCGACTCTTCCGGAAACGCTATTGCTGACGGTGTATTATCGTTAGTCAAAGCAAAGACAGATGACGATACGACTACAGGATCCTTCTCTATCAGTATCGGTGACGGTAACGGCAATGAATTTCGAAATTTCGGTACTGGCGAAGGATTGGTTACCACCACAAGTGATGCTAGTGGTCACTTTATCTTTACAGATATCCCCGATGGTGACTGGCAAATTGTGGCGCGCCAATCCGGGTTTGTTCCCGCTAAAAGCGAGCGCTTTAGTTTAAGCTCGGGCATGTCCCTAGACATTGGGTTCATCGAGTTCGAGATCAGTGGCTCGATATCTGGTTTAAATAGAAGGCACACGCCATTAGAGGCTGGTGACGGATTCTCACGAAGACGTAATGATAATTTCATGCGCCTATCACAAATTGACGAAAACGGCGAAACCATAGGCGAAGACCACCACACTTCCTCTGATGGCGACCTCGGCGAGTTCTCGTTCGGACAGCTCAGTGCCGGCGACTACATTCTTCGTTGCGGAAACTTCAAAAGCGAGCCGATGCGCTTAAGCCGTGGTGAAGATCTAAAGTTCAATATCCCAGCTGATGAGTAAACAAATAGCGTATTAGTCGACTTTCTGCTCCACTGCGGATTTCACCGCCATCGGTAAATGCACCGGACACAGAATTAACGGCATCATCTGACGCAAAACTGGTGAAGTCGGGGTCGAGGCGCCCGGCAAACTGCTGTGCAGCAAGGTGGAAGACAAAAGGGAGGCAAGCAGTGATGGTTTCTATCATGTTTATTCAATTATTGACAACCGTCTGTCATGCGATTTATTTCGAGTATATATGAATAAAAGTGCCGAATATGAAACAAATGAAATATTTATCATTCAAGGGCGAAAAGCAGTTAAAATCCATGCCGTTTTCACGCCTTCACTACCGTTCAAACACAGGCATAATGGCGACATACACCATCAAAAAGGGCTTAAATCTACCGATTGCAGGCTCAACATCTACTACTGACTGCGTCCAAGGCGCGGCGGCACAGCAAGCGGCCCTGCTTCCTCAAGAAGCTTGGGGCATTAAAGTGCAAATGTTTGTTGCCGCAGGCGATCAAGTCAAAGTCGGATCTCCCCTATTCTGTGACCGCCGCGACCCCGAAGTTATCTTTACTTCGCCTGCTGCCGGCACCGTTTCTGCTGTAAATCGCGGCGCACGTCGTGCTGTACAATCCGTCGTAATCGACGTCAGCAACTTTGACGATCACGCAGTATTGGCTACTAGCGATGGCTCGCGCGAAAGTTTGGTCGCTTGTTTAGCCGCCAGTGGCTTATGGCCCAACTTACGTCAACGCCCGTTCGACAAAGTAGCCCATTCAAAAGATACGCCGCCAGCGATTTTCGTCACGGCCATCGACACCAACCCATTAGCCGCTAACCCACTCGACTTAGTCGCCGGACGCCAAGCTGATGTGCAAGCAGGCCTCAAGGCAATGCTTACGTTGTCAAAAGGTGCCGTCCACTTTAATACCGATGCTATTAGTGATTGGTCAAGCTTTCTGATCGACAATGTCGAGCAGCATAGTTTTAAAGGACCTCACCCTGCTGGCAATGCTGGCGTTCATATTAATACGCTGTACCCGGTTAATCTCGAGCGCAGGGTGTGGCATATTGACGTGCAGAATCTTGCCGATATCGGTGCGTTTTTAAGTAGCGGTAAAATACCGACGGCGCGTAAAGTTGCTGTAGTCGGCCCGGCTGCGACTAAATGCGAAATCGTCGAAACTCGACGTGGCGCCAACATGAATGTGTTTAGCGATTACGCTAACTCAAAGGTGCGTTTTATATCTGGTTCGCTATTGTCTGGTACAACCGCTAACCCTGGCGATGAGAAAGGCTTCCTCGGACGCTTCGCTCAGCAGGTTTCGATTGTCGACGACGCACCCGAGCGCGAATTCATCAATTGGATGAAGCCGGTGGGTTCTCGTTGGTCACTAAGTGGTACTTACTTAGCAAAGTTTGTGAAGAAGACTTTCAAAACCGACACCGACCTCAATGGTGGCGAGCGTGCGATCGTGCCGATTGGTTCTTACGAAAGAGTCATGCCATTCGACATCATGGCTACGCAGCTGATCAAGGCTCTAGCTTCTAACGATTTTACGGGTGCCGAAAAACTCGGAGTACTTGAGATCGTTGAAGAAGATATCGCTTTGTGCCAATACGTATGCGCGTCAAAGATTGATATCACTGACATGCTACGCGCAATGCTTACTCGTATCGAAAAAGAAGGCT
>JBLINB010000028.1:0-20956 GCA_047638975.1 Myxococcota bacterium | reverse complement strand
CGAATAGTCTCGAGCTAAACAAAATAAGGGTGCAGGCCATTTTAGTTGGCTTCGACAACGACGATGATCACCGTTATTTCCAGAAAAATATTCGTATCCGCGCGCTACAGCCGGATGACGCGATGGTGAGTGTGAGTCGCATTCAACAATGAGCGATTCTCTCTTTGGCACCGACGGCATTCGTGGTAAAGCCGGTGTTTACCCGCTGGTAGACGAGCTCATTACGCGCTTGGGGCAAGTGCTTGCCTCGCGGTTACTGTGCGACTTCCCCAGTTCTGATGTTCCTAATAGAGTTTTAATCGGGCATGACGGCCGCGCAAGTGGCGAATCGTTGGCAGCAGCTATGGCATCCGGATTAACTAAGGGCGGTATTGATGTCGACATCATTGGTCTTGCTACGACTCCGTGTGTGGCATACTTAACTTATGCTGGTAGCTATCATGGCGGCGTAGTGATTTCTGCGTCACACAATCCGGCTGCCGACAATGGCATCAAACTGCTCGGGCACAACGGCGCCAAATTCATAAACGCCATTGAGCAAGAACTCGAGAATGAATGCCTCAGCGAGCGGCAATTTGCTGAGCATCCCTATCAAGGTAAAATTGCGCGCTGCAAAGACTTATGCACCGACTATATCACTTGGTTGCGCTCTGAGGCATTCCCGCAATTAAATCTTGATGGCAAACGCATACTCATTGACTGCGCCAATGGTGCCGCTAGTGAAATTGCGCCACGCGTTATGACCGCTTTTGGCGCCGAGACTGTGCTGATAAATGCCGCTCCTAATGGTAGTAATATTAATAAAGACTGTGGCGCGACACACCCCAAAATTTGTGCCAGCGCAACGCAGCAACATCAATGTGATGCCGGGCTAAGCCTCGACGGCGACGCCGATCGTGGTATTTTATGCGACAACAACAGTCGCATTATTGATGGCGATACCATCCTTGCTGGGCTTGGTAAGTACATGGCAGCTAAAAAGTCACTTGCAGACGATACTGTGGTGGCCACCATCATGAGCAATCTGGCTTTAGAGACCTACCTTGCCGCCAATAAGGTGACTTTAGTACGCACTAAAGTCGGCGACAAATACGTGGCCGCTGCAATGCGCAAAGCGCGACACAATCTTGGTGGCGAAAAATCCGGACACATTCTATTCGGCGACGATCATGGCTTCAGAGGCGATGGCCTTTACACCTTATTGCGTGTGATGCAGTCTCTGCAAGACACAGATGGCTCGTTAGTCGACTTTGCCGCTGATTACAGCGACTTCCCTCAGATACTGCGTAATTTCAAGTCTAGTAGGCGTTGCCCGCTTGAAGATCTTCCAGAGCTGCATGCCGAGTGCCTCAAGATTGACGCCGAACTCGCCGGCCGCGGACGCACCGTAGTTCGCTTTTCTGGCACCGAGATGCTGCTGCGCTTGATGGTCGAAGCTGACGATATAAAATTAGTCGAGCAGTCCTTGCAGCGTCTAGAAGAGGCCGCACGCCGCGACAAAATTCTGGCCGAATAATGGCAAATTATTTATCGCTAGAGCTTTCGAGCAACTGCTGCACGGTCGCGATCCACACTGAGGGCGCTTACCAGCAACTAGATTTCAGCGATCAACGTGGACGTGGAGTCGTTTGTGCCGTTGAAAAAATATTATGCGACAACCATTTAGAAGCCAAAAATCTTGATGCAATCTATGTTGGCATTGGCCCAGGGTCATACACCGGACTGCGTATTGCATGCAGTGCCGCAGTAATGCTTGCTTACTCTTTGGGCATAAAATGCTATGGCATAAACTCTTTCGAAGCGATGGCGTGGCAGCGTGCGAAACTACAACCCTTGACTATTTTGTTAGATGCTTATCGCAAACAATATTATCATGCCGCATATTCCATTGAACAACAGAAGTTAGTTTGCATACAGCAGCCACATATTATTGAACAACAAGAGTGGGATGAGTCGCAGCCTTCAAGCGCACCCGATACAACCGCCATTGGCATACTGCGATTCGTAATTGAATATATAGATAAACACTCTGATATTGCGTCTAATCACCTATTTAACGCCGAACCCCTTTATCTGCGCCCACCCGCATTCAGACAACAAAAAAAGACGCGCCTAAATAAATAGACGCGCCTTTATATTGTCTTAAGATTTACAGATCTTGTGGACGTACAGTCTTGCGGCCGTTTGACTGCGCGCGCTTTTCTGCATCTGCAATTACTCCATAAACGAATTCGTTTAGTGCAGCGTAGAACTCGCCAGATACGTTACAAGTAGCAACGGCGTTCTTCGTGCGCGACTTAGAGATGATCATGTCAAGAGTTGCCTTCTTAGAAGGCTTCTTCTTAGCAGCAGCTTTCTTAGCTGGCTTCTTAGCAGCAGCTTTCTTTTTTGGAGCGGCCTTCTTTTTAGGAGCGGCACTTTTCTTAGTTGCTTTCTTTTTAGCAGCCATAGTATTAATTTTGGTTGTTACTCAAATGAGTAGGAACGGGGTAATTGGAAGGGCCTTGCGCCCTTTCAGGAAAACAAATTGTGCAAAACACTAGTGCATAATACAATGCTTTTTGTGCTTTTTAATCGAATCTATTATATTATCATATTAGTAACAAATGCCTCTCTCGCTATTCCTTTCATGCTTTACCCTGATTTCTGCACAAAACGCTGATGTCATTCAACACCGTTTCTCGCAGCTAGACGAGTCCCAACAACTCGAAATCATTGGCGATTATAAAAACGAATTGCTAGCATCTGAAAACATCGTTGTACGCCGCGCCGGAGAATTACTTGAGCTTGAATACGCAAAAACCGAATGGAAGGCAATACACCGCCTATATACTTTTGACGACAAAGAATATGCGCCAAAATTGAAATTAAAGTATCGTGAGCTCAACTCGCGCCAGTCGAAATGGAAAAAAATTGGCCGTGTTGCACTACCTGGCGGAGTACCTGAAGAGGCCCCTGCCCTGCGCTACGACTATGCGAGCAAAGGCCTTTTTAGCCCTGAGATCGATTCTTGGGGAAACAACCTAAGTCTTTTTACTAGCGGTGATTGGGTCGAACTTACTGAGTTTTCAGCGCGCTGTGAAGGGGTCCTTGACCACGATGAGAGTATTGCCAAGATTGCCGATTACTTCTCGCATACCTACCGCGACCGTGACGGCAATGTCTATGTCGGTATTCGACTGTTTGACATCTGGAATGCCGAAGCTGATTTCGGCATATCCGATACCGAAAGCGTCGCATTTCTCAGAAATATACTCGACGAGCACCGCATCGAATCACCGATTGACGATCGCTATCATGCCAAGCTGTATGAGCGTATGAGTGAATATTTCGGGCGCTGGCGTGAATACCAACAACTGCGCCACACACTCGCCAGCTTGCAAATAAATCCAAATGCAAAGATTGATTTGCTTTATGAGGGGCTGCGTGATTACTTCAATATGGCGTGGCGGATGCTGCAATTTGACCCTCAACAAATGGCAGAATTTTTAAAGAAGCATCCCACTCGCGATGAATTTTCGGCGGCGATTGCCAAAGATTTGCAAGGCGTGATTCAACCGCAGCTTAATTTGCCACTTCCTAGCAACTACGCCGAGAACAAATTAGCTAGTGAAGGGGCTGTAACCGAGATAAAGCTGCTGGCTAACAAGGTACTTCGCGCGCACGGCCTACTCGGCATGCGCCGCTAACCCTTTCTTACCACATGTTTATCAGCCTATATGCCATTTGCGTACTATCCCTCTCTGCACAGAACGAGGATAGCGAGACCCAACAAGCGGTTATTACCGAAATTCACGCTGAATTGCGCAACAGTGATAATGTTTTATTACAACAAGCAGCGAGCTTACTCGAGCTCGAGCTCACCGAAATAGAATGGTCGCCGACGCCACGGGTTTACACCTTTGGCTCCACAAATGCGAAAAAGCGTAGTAAGGGCAAACGCAAGAAAGAAAAGAATGAGATTACTTTTGAGCACAAAAAATGGAAGGCCTTAAGCACAATCATTTTCCCACATGGGCAAACTGCACAAAAAGAACAAGCCAACTACGACTATGCACAGCGGGCCATCATCTTGGCTAAGCAGAAAAATCTAGCGCAACAAATACAAGATTTTTCCGATGGCAAATTCGGAAACGCCGCCTACTTCGCCGCGCGCTGCGAAAGCATCCTCGACTCTGATGTTGCGATGGCAAAGAGTGCCGATTACTTCGACCATACTTATCGAAATTTAAGCGGGTTTCTGTTTGTGGGCATTCGTTTGTACGACATATGGGGCGCAGAAACATTAGTAGAGATCCTTGACCAAGTAGCCATTACTTTTATCACCGATGTTCAGGGCAAAAAACAACCGCGAGTGCGCATCGATGGCCTGATATATGATGAGATTAAAAACAACTTCTATCACTATCGCCGTTATCGCCAAGTGCGGCATGCTTTAGCGAGCCTGCACTTAGATCCAAACGCCGAACTTGAAGCTGATTTCGAAGGCCTGCGTAGCAACCTTAATCATGGTTGGATGCTTGTTAAGCATGATCCACAGCTCATGTCACTGCGTCTGCAAGAGGCTGGTAACCGTGATGTATTTTTCCAGCAGCTCGCAGAGGATCTCAAAGCGATTTATCAGCCCGGTCTGGGCCTAGAGGTCGTCGAGCACTTCCCTAAAAATCGTGACGACCGTGCTGCTGTGGCTAATGCCCTCAAAGCGATTGCCCAAACTGCACTTAAGCAGCAATAGCCACTTGGTTTTAGGGCTCGAAAACACTATTTTATAGGCATGTCGCCAACCGACCGTGCCTGGGCCGAAGTTGATCTAGATGCCCTACGTAAAAACCTGCTGATTTGCCAAGAAAATGCCGGCAAATCTGCGCTATGGCCGGTACTTAAAGCTAACGCCTATGGACACGGAGCTGTAGAGTGCGCACGGATTTGCCAAGAGCTAGACGTGCCACTCATTGGTGTCGGCGACAGCCGCGAAGCCCTGCAATTACGCCAAGCCGGAATCCACACGCGCTTGCTGATTTTAGGCACCGTTATAAACTCTGAAATAGCTTCGATTATCGAGTACGACATAGAAGTCGGGGTGCATTCCGAATTGCGCATTCAAGCATTAGCCTCTGTTGCCAAAGAGCACGGGAAAAAACTTGGCGTCCACTTAAAAGTCGACACCGGTATGGGACGCCTTGGCATTCGTCCAGAAGCGATTCCACGTATTGCTGCGGCATTGCGTGATAGCCCATCACTTGAATTGCGCGGAGTAATGAGTCATTTTGCTAGCTCCGCCGGAAATTTCGACGCCTTTACTGAGCAGCAAAACATGTTGTTCCTGGCTGCGGTAGACGAGCTGCGGCATTTATTGCCCAACTCGAATTTCACAACGCACATAGCCAACTCTGCCGCCCTGTTCACCGAATTGTCTCCGATGGGTGACGCCGTCCGCCCCGGAATGGCTATGTTCGGAGTATTGCCGCAGCATTTACCACCTCATCAATTACAGCCGGTGTTGATGCTGCGCACTCAAATTGCGTTTTTCAAAGATATACCAGCCAACACTCCGGTCGGCTACGATTCGGCTTGGGTTTCGCATGCAACCACTCGTGTAGCCACAATCCCAATCGGCTATAACGATGGCGTGCCTTACAGGCTTGGCTTAAGTGGCAATTCACAAGTGCTAGTGCGTGGCCAACGCTGCCCAATAATTGGGCGCGTATCAATGGATTACTGCACGATTGACATAAGCCATATTGAAGGCGCAGACATTGGTGACATTGTTACCATTATTGGTCGTGATGGTGATGAAAGCATTACTATTCAAGATGTTGCGGCGCAATCGGGCACCATTGCTTACGAAGTGTGCTGCACCATTGGCTCACGAGTGCCGCGTCGCTACATAGATTCGAGTGTCGTCACGCAACCACATACCCATGCTTAAACGCCCTAGTCTTGTCGCTAGCATTTCGTTGATTACGAGTGCTTTAGTCGCTGCAAGTTCTGCGTTTGAAATTAAGGTACCCGACTTTATAGTCAATTCGGCCCTGCAAGAAATATCGCCGCAGTTACATCTTGATACTGCCGAAATTCATTTTACTTGGCGCAATGGGCAGATTAGTATTTCGTCACTGACGATTAACAACGCTGAAAAGCAGGTAGCGACCTTAATTAATGGCAAGCTACATATAGGCGTCAACCCAGCTAAGTCTTCATTCTTGCAGCCGGTGCTAGTACTGCTCAATAAAGCCAAGCTTGATCTCGATGAACAATTATATGCCGCAATAGCTAAGCTTGAGGCAAGCGATCAGCCTCCAAGTTCACTACGGCTCGACGTCTACGATAGCAGTGTCCATTATTACTCTGATGATGGTAATGACTATAAACTGCAAAACATTAATGCGAATGTTCTATTGAACTCAAAGCTCGGCATTTTAAATTTCAGCTGCGACTCTACCTCGCCTACAGTTGGCCGTATCGAAGCTAAAGCGCACACTGCTAACGCCAATCAGCAGTGGCATCTCTGGACGAAGCTTGATGGCACTGTACTTGAAGATTGGCCGTGGTTTGACAGCGCAAAACTCAACTTTAAACCATCGTCTATTCGTGCCGAACTCAAAGCCAATGGCAATTGGGAGGGCATCCGCGAGTGGCGCTTGACGAGCGACATTGAGTTAAATGAGCCGCGCCTATCAGCGCCTATTCTTAGTTTTGACGAATCTCTGATTCATTTTGAGGGTAGCTCTGCTTCCGGCATTTACATCCAAGCAGAAACATCGTTATTTGAAAGCACGGTGCGAACGAGTGGCGAGCTAAGTTTCGACGATCATGAAGGTCTGCATTTGCAATTAGTGCATACTGCCCACGATTTCAACGTCGATCGCCGAATGCATTTATGGCTGAAAGAAATTGAGCCAGGCATTGAAACTTATCTCAGCGCTACGCAAGCTGCCGGATCTGTTTCGGCGCAGGTTTTGACAGCTGTAGACAACGGTGAATTTGTATGGGCCATTAGCATATTACCAAAAGACCTCAACGTTTCTTATCGAGGCTTATCGGGCGACATCAACACACACTTTTCATTCCCATATCCAGTCCGCCTCAACGAGGGTTACATAGTCGTGGCAGATGGTGGATTACTCTTTAACAGCAATGGCGACATTGGTGACGGACAAGTGTCGCTGCGCGGGGACATAGATTTTAGGCCCGTCAATACCAGCGTTGATTTATCCATTAACATTGACCGCCTTAGCCTTGGCCAGCGCATTTCAAATGCTCTAAGTGGCAATCCGCAAATAGGAAAGCTGTGGCGCGGTTTGGGTAGCCCCGATGGCGGGCACGCCAACGCAGACATTCGTTTATTCGCCGATAACAACGCATTTGACTATGCTGTCGCACTCAATCTCTATGAATTTGAGGCACGGCCTAGTTTGCTTCCTTTAGATGTTTATGTCGATTACGCGAAAGTCAATATTACGCCAAATGTTACTACTTTCACCGCTGACGCCACTGCCGCCAACTCTAAGCTAAAAATTCATGGTAGTGCGCATAATTTCAACAACGGAAAGGACTCGCAACTACGAGTCAATGCTGATGGCGTCGGCTGGAAGCCAGATGAACGACAGGCATTGGTTCTCTCGAGTTATCTGCCCATACCCAGCTTCTTGACGGGCTCACCAATAGACGGAGACTTTTCATATAAAATTAATTTGCTGTGGCCGAACACCGAGTTGCAGCCACAAATGGCTACCGAATTATTCGCTACCGACACAAGTCTTGAATGGCCGCAGCTGGGCATACAACTATCAAACCTACACGCAAATAACACACAGTTTTTCACTCATGCTGATGATTTCATTTTTCATGCCGGAGAATTGAATGCAAATGCCGGCGGTGGACGCATTAATGCACAATCTAGTCTTTCGCATTACCCAAACCTCAACAGCGTAACGGTCGACTTACAGCAATTACCGATTACTGACAAATTGATAAGCGGTAGCCAAGAGTTTACTGAACAACAAGCATGGGGAACACACCTCAATTGGAATGGCGCCATCAATGGCTACGTCAGCTTGAACCCATTTCAGCCAGAAAATTTCATCAGCACCATCGACCTCAGCCCACTGTTGGTGAGCGTTAAGCAAAAGGGTAATGAAGTCTTTGAATTGCGCGGAGCCATAGATCTACACTCCAATACTGTTCATGCTGACAAGCTAGAAGTAACCTCGCCACGCTCAGCACTTTTAATTCAAAATATCAAAGGCTATTTTGATGACGAAGGTCTGCATGCCGCAGCCGTCCTTGAATCGAACATAGGTATCCAACTCCAATCCGACTTACCTTTACTCGCAGGCTCTGATGTGGCGCAGACCCTCGAGAGACTCGGCCTAGAAGGAGAACTATTCGCCGATAGCCTAGAAGTGGAAGCTCTCTTGAATCGCGATGGCCGCATCTCTGCTGACTTTGGCGGCGGCATGACTATAGAGCGCTTAAATATTTCAAATGGCATCCCCATTTCCGGCGGGATGGCTGAGATTGACGTAAAAAGCGCTTGGTGGAATTCTGCCAGCGACTTCGGCGCTCAAATAAGTTTGCACAAAGGCAGTGGACGCCTCGCCTCGATGAATATAAGCGAAGTTCAGGCAAATGTTACGATTGACGCTAAACAGCTGCTTTTCGAAAACCTACAAGCAAAACTACTTGATGGCAATATTGGTGGCGAGTTTGCTATTGGGTTCTCTGAGACGACGCCTGTCAACCTCGACTGCCTCCTAGACAATATCGACCTCGGCGAGATGCGTAATGCATTAAAAATTCGTGGTGCTCTATCTGGTAGAGTCAGTGGTGACGTCAAGTTGAATAGCCCTAGCCTTAGTCCAACATTCAGTAAAGGAAGCGTCAACTTAAAGATAAGAGACGGAGTGCTCGGCTCTACCCCAGTGCTAAAAAATATCTGGAGAATTTCTGGACTGATCCCCCCGATAATTGACAACGGAAATATTAGCTTTGAAATGCTCGGCAACGGTCAAATTCATATTAAAGATTTTAGTCTAGACGGTGCCGCCTTCGAGTTTACTGGCAAGGGCTGGGCGAATATGGATTCAACTGTTAGCCTTAAAGTTACCATGCGTACTTTAAGTCTGATTACGCGCTTACCTTTAATCAAAGATCTTCTAGATCTGTTTATCGAACAACAGGTTTATGGGCCCATTGATGACTTACAAATAGTCCACCGCGGCTGGGCTTTCATTGCTGGTAGTAAAGATTTTTTACGCCCTCCGTTTCCACTATGGGTGCCAGCACCTGCTGCGCCAGACTGGAGCATTTCACCAGTGATTCCGTTACAATAACAGCATGCTCCACGCCGTAATCATGGCAGGCGGCTCCGGAACTCGTTTCTGGCCAGAAAGTCGCGCTGCAAAACCAAAACAATTGCTACCTATTACTGGTGGCAAAGCAATGCTCACTGAAACAGTCGAGCGTCTTGACCCATTAATTCCTAGTGAACGCATTTGGGTCGTAACCAATGCCGCACAAGTGGAGGGTATTCGCGAGTGCTGCCAAGAATTGCCGCCAGAGAATATCTTGATTGAGCCATGTGCGCGGAACACTTCCGCATGTGTCGGCTTAGCTGCTGCTGTAATTCATGCCAGCGACGCCAACGCCACAATAGTCGTGCTGCCAGCCGACCACGTCATCGGGCCACGTGACGCATTTCAACGCAGCTTAGTTGCGGGCGCCGAAGTTGCCGAAGCTGGCGCCAATTTTGTAACTTACGGTATCGTGCCTGATTATCCGGCGACCGGATATGGCTACATTCAACGCGCCGAAAAGCATTCTGACCCGCACGGCGTCGAATGCCATAACGTTGATTCGTTTAAAGAAAAACCAGATCTTGCGACTGCCGAAAAGTTTTTAGCGAGCGGCGACTACCTCTGGAATTCGGGCATTTTCGTCTGGACGTCGTCGACCATCCTAAACGCGATTGCGCAACACATGCCAGCCCTAGATGCTGGCTTGCAAAAAATTGCTGCTGTAGTGAATACCGATCATTACCAAAGTACTGTCGACGAAATGTATCCTGACTTTCCATCGCAGCCGGTTGATATCGGCATCATGGAAAAAGTTGATAGTGTGCAAGTACTATCGGCGCCATACAACTGGAGCGACGTCGGTTCCTGGAAAGCCCTCTATGACGAGGTACCGCACGATGACAACGGCAACGCCTTAGTCTTCGCGGAAGGTGGCAAGCTGCTTACACACGATGCAAAAGGCATATTAGCGTACTCTTCGTCTAAACAGTGCATTGCTGTTCTAGGACTTGATGACATCGTAGTGGTGCATACTAAAGATGCGATTCTAGTGGCACCTCGCGATCGCAGCGAAGAGGTCAAAAAGTTTGTTGAGCAATTAAAAGCCGATGAGCGAGACGACTTACTGTAACAAAAAATAATAACTTGATCGGCCGCACGCTCGCCATTGACTACGGATTAAAACGCACCGGACTTGCCGCATGTGATCCGATGGGGATTACTGCCCAGCCGTTAACCGCAATCGTTAGTGCAAGTTTAGATGAAACTGTTGCCATCATTTTAGCGCACGTCAAAGAGCGCCAATGTGTACGCTTGCTTATTGGCATGCCGTATATGCCAGATGGTAGCGAAGGTGAACAAGCAAAGAGCGTGCACGTATTTATAGATGCGTGTCGCAAGGCATTGCCAGAAGGATTTGATATTCAACACCAGGATGAGCGGCACACCACTAAAGAAGCGCATATGCTACTTAAAGAAACTGGCTTAAAGGGTAAGAAGAAAAAAGCGGTTCTCGACTCGACGGCCGCGGTCATCATCCTTAGAGAATTCTTAGCGACACATTGCTAATTCGTGTACTATAGGCGCGAGTGCTGCTGGGATAACCGCGGGTGATTGAGCTTTTGCAAGATCACATGAGGAAAGTCTGGGCTCCATAGGGTGTGATGGTGGCTAACGGCCACCAAAGGAAACTTTAGGGAAAGTGCAACAGAAAATACACCGCCTAAGTCGCAAGACCGGTAAGGTTGAAATGGCGAGGTAAGAGCTCACCGCGCGGCTGGCGACAGTCGTGGCATTGTAAACCCCATCAGGAGAAAGTCCATGTAGGGAGGGTAGGCGCGACCCGCGCTGTTTGAACCTCCGGGTAGGACGTTTGAGGCTTGCGGCAACGTAAGTCCTAGATAAATGGTTGTCGCCTTTCGAGGTACAGAATCCGGCTTACAAGGCAGCGCTCACTTACCACCACAACATGTAGTGTTGTCTATATAGACATACTTATCAACAATTACACAATATCTTGTATTTCCCTCTTGCTAATTAGAGAGAATCGTTAATAATCGTCGCCATGGAGTTTGTCTGGGTCGTACCGCGTAGTTCTCTGTTTTCAGAAGCTACACCAAATGGTTTTCTCGCTCTCGAAGCTAGTCAGCTCGAGCAGCGTTACTTGGCACCAGCACGCGATGAAGGTTTCTTCATCGAACGCCGCTACGCTGAAACTCATCCAGAGTTTAAGCAACCTATACCCTATGTCGCGATTTGCAAAGGCGATGAAGTTCTTTGCCTAACACGACTATCTACACAGGGCGAAAAGCGACTGCACGGTAAACAAAGCATCGGAGTTGGTGGCCACATCAACCCTTGCGATCAAAGCACTGGCGACATTTTCGAAAATGCCTGTCAACGCGAATTGCACGAAGAGTTAATTCTTCCGCAAAATATTTCACTCCCCCTCACCCCCGTAGGCATTATCAACGACGACACTTCCGCTGTCGGCGCAGTCCATCTTGGCCTGGTATATAGCCTCGACGCTTCACAGCTTGATGTTTCCATCCGCGAAACGGATGCTATGGCCGGCGAATTTAAGACGCTGTCCAGTTTACGTTCCCTCGCGTCTAAGCCTGAGTCTCCATTCGAAACTTGGTCATCTTTTTTGCTAACGTCTGGTGTTCTCGAGCTCCAAACGTCTTAAGAGTCTAAATAGAATTTTCAACATGGTTAAACCAGTAAACTGCAACGATTTACCAACTCCAGACGAGTTGATACAATTAATCAAATCAGGCGCCACTCGTCCACAAGTGCGTCTAGTTTTCAAAGATGGGCGCCGCGAACTTGGTGCTATCACTTTTTTCGAGAGCCAAAACAAAGGCCGACTCATTGATGTCGACCGTGAATATGCCCTCGACTTTACGATCTCAGAGCTACAAACAATCGAATACTAATATGGTCCAACGCCTACCTGATGCAAACCTTCCAGAGAAAGGATCTATCCTTAACAACTTAGTCATTGCTTCTAAGCACGACAAAGTGTTACTCGTTTTCACCAACGGTGAAGAACTAAGAGGTGGCCTACTGGTCAACCCCATTCAACGTACGGGGCTACTTTATAACCTCGAAGAAGAGATTCGTGTCGATTGGCGTCTCGAAGAGATAGCCGACGTCCAGATCCTTGACTAGTTAATAAAGGCAGACACTGCCTTCACGCGCCCAAGCATAAAGCTTCATGCCGACTGCTTGGGCGCTTTCTATTGCCAAGCTAGTTGGCATGCCGACGGCACAAATAGCGCCTATATCTGCCCGCGCTGCCTTCTGCACCATATCAAACGAAACCCGACCACTTAGCAGTAATACCGTCTGCTTACTCAGTGGATAATTGCCAGACAATAACTGCTTACCGATAACTTTGTCAGCGGCATTATGACGCCCCACGTCTTCCGCGATGTCTATTATTGTTTGAGTTGCGATATCAAACAATGCTACAGCATGAGTCCCGGCCGTAGCACTAAATAAATCTTGGCGGCCGCGCATTTCTTTTAATGCCGCAAGCAATACCCCGACATCTAAATCGCCGAGTTGCTGAACACTAGTCGAGTTTAGCTCTTGTTGTAGCTCGTCAATAGAACGCGAACCACAAACGCCGCATGACGAACTGACCAGCGTGCGGCGTGCAGTGTGCGATGCGAGATCGCAGCCATCTACCAACGCGATGTTGACAGTGTTTTCAGTGTTGCACTCTTTGAAAGCAGATATTTCATCTACACCATCAATAATAGTTTCGGACGCCAAAAATCCTGCGACTAAATCTTGCTCGCGGCCAGGGCTGCGCATCAAAGTAGCAAACAGCGATCCATTAATCTTTAGCGCCAGTGGCTCTTCGGTAGCAACAGCATCAGTTAACGGCTGTGGCTCGTGGCCAGACCGCATCCTAATCTTTGGTACTATTTTAGAGGGCATGAAGATAGTGTATAAAAAAACCGACCGCGAATAACGCGGTCGGTTGCTTAAGTTTTCGGCTTAACGCAAGAATGTTGCGTAGTCGGCCTCGTCGAAACCCAAGATAGCCTTTTCGTTACGTGCCAAAAGTGGACGACGAATCATATCTGGATTAGAGCGCAACAAATCTACGACTTCTTTCTTGGTGTTAAAAGTAGCTTCGGCAATGCCATGCTCTTTGTAACCTTTAGATTTAGTGTTAAATGCTGACTTAGGGTCATTCGCATCAACTGCCTTTTCGAGCAATTTCTTTGCTGGCGGGCTTACCATTATGTCTAGCTCTTCGAAGTCGATTTTCTTCTTCTTGAGGTATTTGGCAGCTTTTTGACAAACTTTGCAGCTTGGTTTAATGTAGAGTTTAACCATGGGTTATTTCTTGTGTTGAGACCAAAAAGCACGAAAAGTGCCTTTAAGGTCGTTTATTATACACAAAAAACCGAATATGCGCAAGTGCGCACTCTACTCGTCGCTATCGCCTTCGTCAGCTGGCAAAAAGCCTTGGATGCGTTTGACTAGCTCTGCGGCATAAACCGAGCGCATTACAAGGTTTACACCTAGTGCTTCGGCGCTAACGATAATGTCTTCGCGATCAAAAGCGGCGTAAGCAACATATGGCACCTCAGCTAGCTCGGGCGTAGCGCGTATTGCAGCCACTACCGAAAGACCACTAAAGCCCTCGTCTTCTAAGTCGATAACAATGCCTATTGGCTTTGCAGCGACCAACTCGTCGAGGAGTGTATCTGAGTACCCAAACGCCATTGGATTTGCTGCCAAGGCGGTGATTGCGCCGAATGTGCGTTCTCGGAAAAAATCTTCTCCGATTAAAACAGCTACATTTAACTTCTTATTTTCGATTGAATCGTCAGTCATCTGAACAATTTGCTTACAGTGCTTACAATCGGCTATGATAAGGCTTCGCTACACCCCTTTCTCCTAATAATTTTGACTTCTAACGAAAACCTACCCCCAGTCCAACATTTCATCAACGGAAATTGGGCTACTCCATCCTCAGAAAAGTTAATAGACTGCGTAAACCCTGCTACAGAAGAGGTTTTCGCAAAAATACCTGCTGGCGATGAAAAAGATGTAAATGCTGCCGTTTCGGCAGCCGCAGCCGCATTTGCCAATCCAAAATGGACAAATATGATGCCAGCCAAGCGCGCCAAGATTTTATGGCGCTTTGCTGAGCTCATTGACGAAAATCGTGCCAAATTAGTAGAATGCGAGATTTTGGACGCCGGCAAAACACCGTTTGACTCAGGCAAGATTGAAGTGCCGCTTGTCGCTGAAATTTTCCGATACTACGCTGGCTGGGTCACTAAAATGACTGGTGATGTCATCGATTTGCCTGGCAACAATATGGGGCTAAATATGCGTATGCCAGTCGGCGTATGTGCGTTCATCACCCCCTGGAATTTCCCAATTCTAATGGCAGCCTGGAAGATCGCTCCTGCCCTCGCTTGCGGTAACACTATCGTGCTAAAGCCTAGCGAGTTTACTTCGCACAGTTCACAGTGGTTGGCTCAACTTGGTAGCGAAGCTGGATTACCAGACGGAGTACTAAATGTTGTGACCGGCAGCGGCCCTGAGGTCGGCATGAAGTTGGTGCAGCACCCGCAAGTAGACAAGGTTTCATTCACCGGTAGCTCTGCGGTTGGCAAATTAATCCAGCGCGAATGTGCCGAGAGCCTAAAGCGCGTCACTCTAGAACTCGGCGGCAAGTCGCCGAACATTGTTTTTGCTGACGCCAACCTTAAAGCGGCAGTACGCGGTGCAGCCTCTGGTATTTTTTACAACAAAGGCGAAGTCTGCGCGGCGGGTTCACGTGTATTAGTGCAGCGCGAAATCTACGACGAGTTTGTAGAGTCTCTAGCGACCATTGCGGGCAAGACTACAGTCGGTCACCCTACAGCCGAAGGCACGCGTATGGGGCCAGTGTGCAACGCAGCGCAATACGACAAAGTGCTTGCAGCCATTGAGCAAGCTAAGTCAGATGGTGCACGCCTAGTTGCCGGAGGAAATTCTCTGCGCGATCAAGTGGGCGGCGGCAAAGGATTTTATATCGAAGCAACGGTCTTTGCTGACGTTGATCCAGACTCGGCTCTAGCGCAAGAAGAAGTCTTCGGACCTGTTGTTGCCGTCATACCCTTTGACGACGAAGAGCATGCCTTAGAAATTGCGCATAACACGCGCTATGGATTAGCTGCCGGCGTCTTCACGCGCGATATCGGACGCGCTCTAAGCTTTGCCAAGAAACTACGCGCCGGCACGGTGTGGGTTAACACTTACAACATGTATGACCCAAGCATGTCCTTCGGTGGCTTCGGCGAGTCTGGCTTCGGACGTGAATTAGGTGCGCATGCGCTTGATACCTACACCGAAAGTAAATCGATTTGGCTTAGCCTAGATTAATGTTGTTCGCAGCATGCCTCATTGCAGTTCTTGGTTGCGCTAGTAGCCAAACAGAGGATAGTCTTCAACAATTCGAAGACATTTCTAAACAGGCAATGGGTGTGCTGAAAACAAACGGTCATGCAATTATCAGAGCTGATTTCACAGAGGTCTTTGCTGATAGTAGCACACGAGTAATGCGCGCGAACTCGGCGGCAGAGTTTTGGTTTAATACTGGCAAAGGTCACACAAAATACAAAATTGTCGGGGTCAGTAAAACAGCTAGTGGTTACGCGACCAAAGTGATTATGTTAAGTCACTACAAGTTGCAAGAGAAAAACGTCCAGCAAAATGCGAATTTGTTGATTAACTGGATTGCCAAACCGCAACTCATGATGGGGTTGGTAAAAGTGTTAGATTGCGAACAGTTAACTAGCGAGCACACCCTATTCGAAGACGTTTCAAACAGCACTCTGCAGAATATTAATTACGCCGGGCAATTAGCGCCGAGCCTAAATTTTTGGCAAAAGCATATTCCTTCGAGCTTAGGTATTTCTACCAAATCTCATCAAGGCGTTGCGATTGCCGATGTAGATAACAACGGCCTCGACGATATTTATCTGCCGCAACCAGCTGGCTTGCCGAATAAATTACTACTGCAAGTTTCATCAGGTGTGTTTGAAGATTATTCTTCGAGCGCCGGGCTTGATTTTTTTGAGGCTTCGCGCAGCGCGCTGTTTCTCGACCTCGACAACGACAACGACCTTGATTTAATTAGTGCTTTCCCTGGATCACTAGTCGTTTTCGCCAATGACGGAAACGGGGTATTTACAATTGCCGCGACGATTCAAGCACCCGAAGCAACCTCGCTGGCTGCTGCTGATTACAACGGCGACGGCTTGCTCGATATTTATGTTTGCCGCTATCTTAATCCATATGAAAATCAGGTTGTGCCACAACCCTATGACGATGCGAATAATGGCCTAGACAACTTCTTGATGCATAACCTTGGCGATTTGCAATTCAAAGATGTCACTACCGAAGTTGGCTTAGCTGTCAACAATATGCGTTTTAGTTTTGCAGCATCATTCGAAGATTACGATAACGATGGCGATCAAGATTTATATGTGGCTAACGATTACGGGCGCAACAACCTCTATCGCAATGATCAAGGCAAGTTCACTGACGTTGCCGCAGCAGCTGGTGTCGAAGACATCTCGGCGGGCATGGCGGTCAGTTGGGCCGATTACGACAACGACGGCAACATCGACTTATATGTAAGTAACATGTATTCAAGTGCCGGACAACGCATCACTTATCAACGCGACTTCATGCAAAGTGCATCTGCTGCGACGCGTTCGCAAATGCAACGGCATGCTGGCGGTAATACTTTATTCAAAAACATGGGCGATGGCACTTTTAAAGATGTGTCGCAGCGCAGTAAAACTAGCATGGGGCGTTGGGCATGGGGTTCGATCTTCTTTGACTACAATAACGATACGCTCGCCGATATTTTTGTCCCCAATGGCTTCACCACCAATGACGAAAACGACGACTTGTGAAGTTTTTTCTGGCGACAGGTCGTGTCGCTATCACCAGAAACTAACAGCAGCAATGATGAGTACAAAGAGGGCTGGATAGAAATAAATAAATTAATCAGCCAAGGGAAGTCATGGAGCGGCAACGAGCCCAACTGTATGTTTGTTAATTTAGGCGACAGCACTTTTGCCGATGCGTCAGCAATCAGTGGTCTTGATTTCAAAGATGACGGTCGCTCTGCGGTCGCCCACGACATTGATTTTGATGGCGACCTCGATTTAATCATCACTAATCGCACTGCGCCACGCTTGCGCATTATGCGTAACAAACTAGAATCAGAAAACGGCTACCTGCAACTCAAATTAATAGGCAAAGCAAATAGTGATGCTATTGGCGCGCGCATCGAAGTGCATCTTAATGACAGTGAGCAAACGATCCTCTCGCAGACCCGCCGCGCTGGCAGTGGTTATCAGTCGCAAGCATCGGCATGGTTACATTTCGGACTAGGCCAGAACAGCGTGTCAAAAATTGTAGTCAAGTGGCCAGACGGTAGTCAGCAAGACTTTAGGGGCGACAATCTAAATGCCGAAACATCTAGGCAGCGTTATGTCGCTACACAAAGTCAAGAACTATTGACTGTAGATGCGCGCCATAGCACTGAAGAAGTTATCGAGGTGGCATCCACGTTATCGACAGACAAATTTGATGCGCCACAGCAAACTTTTGCACGCATCGTTTTGCCCTATGCGATTCCGATGCCGCGTTTAACAATGATTAAGTCTGACAATGAAAGCGTATCTTTATTTGGCACCGGACGCACTGCGGCCCTGGCTACTCCGCAGTCAAAAGCGATATTAATAAACCTGTGGTCGGAGACCTGTGCGCCGTGCATCGGTGAACTTAGTGGCATTATGGCGCATCAACAACAGTTCATAGACTTTAATGTGATGCCGATTGCGCTCAACGTTAGCTCGAGCCAAACACCGCCCAACTGGACGGCGCCGAGTGCGCAAGCCACCGACGCGTGCCTTACTATTTTAGACGTGATGCAGCGCACACTGATGCGCCGTGATATCGCGATGCCGACGCCGTCTTCATTCTTGATTGATGCCCGCGGAAACCTAGTGGCCTTTTATCTGGGCGTAGTTGACATCGAAGTGCTAGTTGAAGATTTCAAGTTACTTAACATGCTCGACGAACAACGTCTGGAGGCGGCCCTACCTTTTGCCGGACGCTGGTTAAATGATGTGCCGAAGCCTAGCTTATTACCGCTCGAGTTTGCATTTAACCAACGTGAATTAGTCGAAACCGCTCGCGAATTTCAAACTGGGTTTATTTACTTGCAGACGGCGCGCGCTTTAGTCGAATCGCAACGCCTCGAACTATCTATCGAGTACTTCGAAGAAGCGATCGCGACTGGCCCCTACGTCTTTGAAGCATTTTCTGGCCTTGGCTACGCAAAACACCTAATCAAAGATTACGCCGGTGCTATCGCTGCTTATGAGACAGCACTTAGCCTGCAACCCGACGATAAATCGGTAGCAAGCAATTTACAAAAAGCGCGTGAAGCGCTTGGCGACTAGCGATGAAAGTCTAGTGGCGGCATCTCTGGGATCAGACCCATCTTATGTGCACGCCCTAAGAACAATTTAACGGCCTCGCGGCCATCATCACCGTAATCTAAAGTACGATCATTGACGTACATGCCGATGAATTCGTCGGCTTGTTCAACACTAAGGTCGCGTCCCCATTGCAATGCATACTCAACGGCTTCGACGCGGTTTTCTAATCCGTAACGGATGCTATCTTGCAACAGTTGTGAAACGCGTGGGATCAAATCGCCTAAATCGCGACGCACTGTGTTACCACCAAGTGGTAACGGCAGGCCAGAATTTTCTGTTTGCCACCATTCGCCTAAGTCGCGCAATAGCACTAGACCTTGATCTTGAAAAGTAAGTTGTCCTTCGTGAATTAACACTCCGGCATCGTACTCGCCATTTTCAACAGCGTCAGGGATTTTGTCAAACTCGACTAAACCGTAATCGTATTCACCGATGTACATTTGCGATGCTAAGTGAGCAGATGTCCATTCACCCGGAATGGCGATACGCTTACCTTTGCCCTTTTGCAAATCTTCGATCTTCATTTCTTCACGAGCTACGATGCGTGGACCGTATCCTTCGCCCATCGATGCGCCATGATTCAATAAGCAGTACTTGTCGGCAACGAAGGCATAACCGTGAATCGACACCGCAGTGATTTCGTATTCGCCGCGTACTGCGCGCTTATTCAAGGTTTCGATGTCTTCAAGCTTGTGTTCGAACTCGAGTTCGCCAACGTCAAGCTTGTCGGCAGCCAAAGCATAATGCATAAAGGCGTCATCTGGATCTGGGCTATGCCCAAGTTGGAGTAATCTACGGTCGGTTGCTTCCATGTTGGCGATAATTCTAACAGCGCGACTGTAAAATATACGCCACAACGAGCGAATGAGTTCACATCAAGTAATTATCATCGGTGCCGGAATAGCCGGTGCAGCCACAGCCTGGTCGTTAAAACAGGCAGGCGTCACTGATATCTTAATACTCGAGCAAGCGAATCATCCCGGGATGCACTCTAGCTCGCGTAATGCCGCAATTCTGCGCACCGCGATTGCGCAGCCCGCCCTACAGCTACTCGCGCAGCAGTCTGCCGATTTTTACCGTAATGCACCGAGCTCATTCAGCACGCAGCCACTGATAGATGCTGTTGGCTTATACATAACCGCCGATAAAGGTGGCTTACCGCAGCAATGGATGCCGTCCGCGGTCAACAGCTGTGTTGCTGACATTCGTAAGCACTACCCTGACTTCGCTGATCGCGACGCCGATGTCTGGCATTTTGCCGATGAAGGTACGCTTGATATTCATTCTTTATTGCAAGCATTTCTTGAACAGCAAAAGGTGCGTACAAATTGCAAAGTCGACAAAATACTTTTTGACAAAGATACTGCCTGTGGTGTGGTCTGCGAAGGCGAAACCATTTATGCACAACAAGTCGTTATCGCGAACGGTGGATGGGCCAATGAACTACGCTCGCGAACAGGCCTTAATCAACCTTTTCAACCCTATCGCCGGCACTTAATAGTTAGCGGAGCACTTCCGCAAGTGTCTCATCACTTGCCCGTAGTCTGGAATACCGGCGCCAACGAATTCTACTTTCGTCCAGAGAGCAATGGTCTGTTGATGTCCGCGTGTGACCACCAGCTGGTTGATCCGCAATATGGCGAAAACATTGATCCGACTATCATCGAATCGGTTGCAAGCAAAGTAGATTACTGGTTACCGGGGCTGCATGACTTGCAACCTAAACACTTGTGGTCTGGTTTACGCACCTTTAGCGCCGACAGTAATTTCGTGGTCGGCCCTGACCCCGCCATCGGCAATTTGTTTTGGGCGGCCGGGCTTGCTGGGCACGGTATGTCTACAGCATATGCCGTAGGTCAATTATTAAGCGATTGGATGCTTACCGGTACATGCGCGCATGCAAGCGCTGCGGCTCTATTGCCGCAGCGAAAAAGCTTAGTCGATTTGCCAAGTCTCGCCGGCATTCAGCAAGGTCTCTAAGGTACCCACACCAAGCTTTTCGGTAGCCATAGCTACTTGCTTCGAGATGTCTTCTTCGAGAACAGGACGCTCGATGGCTTTGAAAATGCCAATAGGCACCGGGATTTCAGCTGTTTCGCTACCTTGGCACAAACGCAT
>JBLINB010000027.1:0-22953 GCA_047638975.1 Myxococcota bacterium | reverse complement strand
TCGGCTTCGTATTTGTTTATCTTAGTTTGTTTCATTTCTAATTACCATTAGGCAATGCGCTGTTCATTACTGCTATCGGGTAGAAAGTCGCAAAGTCTTTAATAGAAAGTCGCAAATCTACTGATTATTAAATATAGGGGTTATCCACCAACATACGCTTTGCGTCTTACTTTGAATAGATTTTTGCAGCAAAGCACTAGTAATGGATAGTCAAATAAGCAACAATGAGCACGTAACTCTAAAAATGACAACACTTGGCTAAATCTAAACACCTTACCGCCGACCAGATGGCGTCTGCGCAGCGCGAGATCTCGATTTCAGAGTTTTTCGCCAAAAACCGGCACCTGCTTGGCTTTGACAATCCGAAAAAAGCACTTCTTACTACCATAAAAGAAGCCGTAGACAACTCTATGGACGCCTGCGAAGAAGCCGGCATCCTGCCAGATATCCTAGTCGAAATCCACCCTATCGAGGGTCAAGACGACCGCTTCAAGGTAGTGATTGAAGATAACGGCCCAGGCATCGTCAAAGCGCAAGTGCCTAATATCTTCGGCAAGCTGCTCTATGGCTCGAAATTTCATAGTCGCCGGCAGTCACGCGGCCAGCAAGGTATTGGTATTTCTGCTGCAGGCTTATATGCGCAAATGACTACGGGTAAGGGGCCTGAGATTATCTCTAAAGTTAGTAGAAAGAAAGCGCACCATTTTGCATTGCAAATGGATTCGACCAAAAACAAGCCGGTGATTACACGCGATGACGAGCTTGATGATTGGCACCTGAAGCACGGCACACGCTTTGAATGTACACTCGAAGCAACTTATAAACGCGGCAAAGGCTCGGTAGACGACTACATAAAGCAAACTGCTGTAGCGAATCCGCACGCCACCCTAACCTACCGCGCTCCAGACGTAGACGAACCTATCGTCTATGCCCGAGCTTCTAAAGTAGTGCCTGAGCGCGGTGAAGAAATAAAGCCGCATCCTTATGGTGTCGAGTTAGGCGAGCTTATAAAAATGCTGCGCCAAACCAATGCGCGTTGGCTGGCGTCCTTTCTAAAAGAAGACTTTTGCCGTGTGGGCCCTAAAGTGGCGAAGTCAATTATCGCTGAAGCCGGATTAAGCGAAAAATCTTATCCATCACGTATTGCTCGCGAAGAAGCGGATGCTTTATATCGTGCGATCCAAAAGGCCAAGATATCTTCGCCGCCAACGACCTGTTTGTCACCGATTGGCGAAGAACGTATTCTTGAAGGGCTGCAGAAAGAAACCAATGCAGATTTTTACGCCATTTGTACACGTCCGCCTGCTGTTTATCGTGGTAACCCTTTTCAAATCGAGGTCGGCATTGCCTGGGCAAAACCTGGCGAAGAGCGCTTAGACGTTGACACTACGGGCAAAATCAGTAAGCGCAAGAAAAAGCGCGGTACCTTTGACACCGAAAACTTACTCGGCAACGCTGATGATGTGGTGCGTATTCTGCGCTTTGCAAATCGCGTGCCCTTGCTTAGTCAGCAAGCAAGTTGTGGCTTCACTAAGGCAGCCATTTCCACTGCCTGGAAAAACTACGGGCTACAACAATCAAGGGGCTCGTTACCGATTGGCTCTGCAGTTATTTTGGTACACATGGCTAGTGTCTGGGTACCCTTTACTTCCGAGGCTAAAGAGGCGATTGCACCTTATGATGAAATCCTCAAAGAAGTTCGCCTAGCTATGCAAGAAGCAGGACGTAAACTAGGAGTGCACATTCGTAAAGGCAAAAAGATTTCCTCCGAATTCCAGAAGCGTAACTACATTGACGCTTTCTTGCCACACGTTGGCATTGGCTTACAAGAAATCCTTTCTCTAGAGCCAGAAGTGCGTGAAAGCACGGTAGACAAGCTGCGCGAGACCATGGAATCCACCCGTAAGATTTAATAATAATGGCTGCCAAGAAAAAGAAAGTGACTAAGAAAAAGTCAACCAAGACCCAAGTGCGTAAAGCGGGTCCATCCAAGCGCAAAGGCAAAGCTGATTTGTCTGATGTGGCCATTCAGTCGATAAATGACGTTGCCAAAGAAGTGTTTGATGTCGCTAATAGCGGTCAGCTACCTGAGATGATCATGCCGCAACGTAATCTTAAAAACGTTACGTACGATAAGAAAACAGGCTACTTTGAGATGGCTGGCAATATGAAAACGCGTCGCCTTGATGTGAATTCGGTCAAGACATTTGCGCAAACTTTGCGCCTAATGTCATTGGCAAAAGACATGGTCAGCGACGACGACTTCGCTACCAAACGAGAGGCGTACTACGTTTCCAAAAACTGGGGAGATGCCAAATTTGGCGAACAACGCGAGTCAGACAGTGTGCTCGATGACATCGAAGGTATGTTCTCGCTAAAGGATGTAACGCGAGAGATCCTGCGTTTCCGCCCAGAAGAACACGGCGGTTCGGTGGTGGGTGCGCTGACCGTTATCGACCGTGATCCAGAAACCGGCGACCCGATTCGCTCTGATTGTGCTGCGATGGGCTCTGGTGCTTACACCATTCCCAGCTCGGTAGATCACCTAAGCTTCGAGACTACTGCCGAATTCGTCATTGCGATTGAAACCGGCGGTATGTTTCAGCGCTTAAACCACCATCGCTATTGGCGTAACACCAACTGCATTTTAGTTGAAATGGGCGGTGTCCCAACCCGCGCAACACGGCGTTTTACGCGCCGGCTAAGCGAAGAACTCAAACTACCGGTTTATGTTTTCGTCGACTGCGACCCTTACGGTATTTGTAATATTTATCGCACTATGAAGGTTGGTTCGGGCTCAGCCGCACACGTCAACAAAGATTTTTGCGTACCTCAAGCAACCTTTATGGGAGTGACCCCACAAGACATCATCGATTTTCAACTCGAAGATGCGACGCATCCATTGCAGCCGGTTGACATAAAGCGCGCCAAAGATGCGCTAAAGAACGACCCATTCTTTCAAGCGCATCCAAGATGGAAGAAAGCTATCAATCAGATGTTAAAGATGGGAGTACGCGCCGAGCAGCAGGCTTTTGCGAAATGGGGTTTGAATTTCGTTATTGAAGAGTATCTGCCGACTAAGCTGAAGGACACTAAAAACTTCTTGCCATAGTTTTTATATTTTTTGACTAAAGCCAGCAGTACACACTGACGCAAAAGGGGTGAAGTGACAACACTTTTCCTCTAATGAAAACAACGTCTAAAAACGCTATGAATGGCTTTACTCTGATAGAGATATCATTGGTAGCCCTTATTATTATGATGCTGGCAACCATGGCGTTGCCGACTTTCAAATCTAACATCAGCAGCGCTCAGGTCGCTGCGGTGCAGTCGCAACTCGGACGCATGCGAACAGCCTGCGACTTCTACACCTTCCAGCATTTCGAAGACATGCCTGGGCTAGATAGTCCAACTGGAGCTTGGTCAGGACAAATACTTCTTAACCAGCTACAAATGTCAAGTGATCGAGACGGGGCCACTGCCACAGTAGGCACAAGCGGCTTCCCATTCGGTCCGTATCTACGTGATGTGCTGCCTGCCAACCCATTTAATGAGCTGAGCACTATTCTAGTACTGCAGCCCGGCGAAACCTTCGTAACACCAGATAATAGCACTGGTTGGGTGTATTGGGCAGATACCGGAATATTCAAAATCAACTCCACTGTCGTCGCTGATGACGGCACTGTTGTCTTTGAGCTATGAAATCGGCAAACAAATGCCAGCTAATAGCTGTAGCTACGTTCTTCGTATTTTCGATGGCAGCTGTAGTAATTGGATTTAGCTCAAGTTAAGCGCAGTAAACACCGAAGTAGGCTTACCCAAAGCTCTAATACCATGAAATTAATAACTCGCACATCGCCGATCGCAATCCACTTCGGCGCTCTAGAAACTCGCTTCTTACAATTAGACGGCGGCCCTCGTGGCTGGTCGGTTCGCGTTGCTGAAGAAGTTGAGGCCACTGGTGCTGGCAAGCATACGACTGTAGTCGAAAATATGCTTTCACGCCTAAAAGGAACCAAGATGCGTGGCAAAGATTGCCTCGCCAGCCTAAGTGGCGATGATGTTTCTATCTCTTTAGTACCGGTTAACGAGCACAACTGCGAACGCATCCAGCAAACATTACAAGACACTGCTTTACGCTCAGTGAGTGATCCTGAAGGAGTGGTCTATCGGTATATCCCGCTCAACAACAACTTAGAAACACGCGAAGAGCTGTTGCTGCTTAGTGTGGGGCAATCAGAGAAACGCCGTTGTGAAGGTGCTATAACAGATATGCGCTTACGCCCCTGCGGTTTAGAAATCTCTGCATTTCCTTTAGCACGTAGCCTTCAAGCAATGCAAGGCGACACCGGAACCCCTTGGGGATTCCTCCATCTAGGATTTGGCCATTCTTTCTTTGGCATTATGCAAGACAACGAACTTCGTTTCTTGAAGCCAATGCAACTGAGCGGAGAGCGTTTGTTCGACACTCTAGACAACATACTAAATGTTGAGGATGTCCAAGAGCTAGATCTAACAAAAATCGTTCTCGAGGGACCTGACTCTAGCGCCTCCGAGGCGACACAGGCTACTTCTGTATCCAAGCTAGCTGAGCTGGCCATTGGACGCGCCGCTGATTTACTGAACGCTTTAAGTTTAGAATCAGAGGCCCTAGCTCAAGAAGTACGCGCTTGTTTGCGCCACTACGCTAACCGCCATCATGGTTCTAAGTTGAATCAGATCTTCTTAACCGGCTTTGGCGCGAATTTGCCCGAAGTTGAATCCTCATTAGCAACAGCACTCGATATGCCTACTGAAATCGCTAAACCCTTTACCAAACTTGGCATTGATGCACCACAACACGTACTCGACAACCAGCACCTATGGGCGGCCCCATTGGGCCTAGCTATGCGAGGATATAAATAATGAGAACTGCCGACTTTATGCCGGACGAAGCGTTCGCGCAGCATTTGGAGCGCCGCAGGACTCCACGCCGTGTTGCCGTCTTAGCAATGTTTTTGGCAATGTGCCTAGCAGGTTCATTCACAATCACAGCCGAAGCAAACGAGGAACTCCAGATTGCGGAACTTGCTGAAGCGCCTAACCACGGAGAAGTTCTTGCTGGCCAAGGACTCAAAACACTTTACATAGAAATGGACGGCTATTCATCGCGCCTTGACTCTTTAAGTGATCATTTGCGTATGCCAACCATGGGGCCAATCTTAGCTGAACTTGCAAGCGCAGTTGGCGAGTATGTGCTCATTGAAAAGATTGAATTTACGCATGATTTAAAAAGGCAAGGTATCAGCAAAATAAAATCTGCTGAAGCACACCTAGACATTACTGCCCTAGTGCGTGGTGATGACAATCTTATTAACTTGCCAGAACGCTTGCGTGAATTTACTGAGTTTAAATACGCAGCCATCGACGACGACACTGAACTAATCGAAGATATGCACGATACTGTACGCACAACCATTAACTTGCGAGCGGAACTATTAATGCCAGGTCTTAACAAAGCAAAAATGCACACGGAGGGAAATTAATGTCTGTAAAATATTACCGTTTAATCTTTCTGCTTGGATTCATACTGATTCCGGGCGTAATCTGGGGCGTACAAGTTGATCCCGCTATGGAATCGCGCGACAGTTACTTGCAACGGCAAGAAAGTGCCATCTCCATTCAAGCTCAAAATGCTAAATTGCCGGAACAACACGCGCAGCTCGACCGCATGTGGCAAGATTTTTTGCCAGTAGCTACCGAAGCTTTAAAGAATCTTGAACAAGATCTAAATCCACATTTGGTGCAAAAGCATATTAATCGTACGGCAAAAGAGTTGAACTGTGAAGTTCATATTACGCCTAAGCGAACACAAAATAGCGATAAAGCTGTGCGCTTTATCATAAGTGGCTCGGGCAGATATACCGATTTGGTTAAATTTGTCGATCAACTTGAACAAGGCCAACACTTTGTACGCTTTGAGAAGCTGGCATTTATGATTCCAAGCATCGACAACGCACAAAACAAATCATCGGAGGTGCGCTTGACTAGCGTAATAATGGTTCCGATCCTCGACGAGTCTAACGATAAGGAGCCCAAATAATGGCATCTACCGCAGAGAAAAAACGTCAAAAGGCTCAACGTAAAAAAACAATAATGCTTGCATTATTACTACTATCAGCATGTGTCGTATGGTCACGCACGCTATTTGCAGGCGACGCGAGCACTGCTGCAACACCCCCCACTGCTACTGCGCAGGTAACAGCGCCCTATGCAAAGACAGCAGGCTCTAGCGTTAATTCTTACGCGACTGCCTTACAGAGGCTTGAGGTCTGGCCTAAAGCCCTTAATCGCAAGGTATTTGTTGGCTCAATTGAAGAAATCACGCCAATCAATAATCTGCTAAACAATGTGATGGAAGAGGCTGTAATTGCCAATGAAAGCATCCGCAAGAGCGCCAGGGAAGCGGCGGAACTCTTCGAAGTAGAAAACGTTACAGACGAAGAGTTTGCGAACATTGACGCTGTCTTAAGTACTACAGCTCTACTAGGTGATACGGCTATTGCGATCATCAATGGTAAAAAATATAAAATTGGTGACGATTTAGTGCTTCAGTTAGAGGAGTACTCTGTCCGATATGAAGTTAGCGCAATACACTCACGTCGTGTCGTCCTCCGCCTCGGAGAAAACGAAATCGAACTACATATTGCCAAATTCAAAAATGATACTAAATCGCTTAACAATACTACTGACGACCTGCCTATGCAGCCTGACGCTGGCTAGTGCTCAACAAGACCCCTTTGCCGACATCGGCGAGGACAGCAAGATCACGGTCAACTTTCATGACGAAGATCTGGGTCAGGTTCTAGAACTCTTCAGTACGACCTACAAGCTCAACTTAGTTTATGGACCAGAAATCGGTGGTACCGTAACCATGAACTTCTTCGATGCGCCGGTAAAAGATGCACTGCAACAAATCCTAGCTGCCAACGAATTCGAATTAGAAATCGACGGCAGCTTTGTGATTGTGCGACCGAAATCGGCCATCTTAGGCGAAGTACAAACGGTACGCTACATGCCAACGGTCTTACGCTTGAACCACATTCAAGCAACTGAGGCAAAGAAGATGCTACAGCCTTTACTAGTCGGTAGCGAAACTATTATCTCTGGAATGGGAGTAGAAGCCCAGAAAGGTGTTGACGAGATAAGTGACCTTGGCGGCAATGAAGAAGCCAGCCGCGAGACGCTAGTGCTATACGCTAGTGAGCAAACCGTCGTCAAAGTGCGCGACTTACTAACACAGCTTGACGTCCCGCCTCTACAAGTATTAGTAGAAGCCACAATCCTATCTGTGACTCTCAAGGATGATTTTCAATTGGGTGTCGACTTTTCTGCTTTTAGCGGTATCGACTTCCAAGCAATGGGAGGATCAACTGGTATTACGGACGGCTTTGCAGCTGGCGAAGTAGCCGGCGGTGAGCTAGATGGTTGGCTAGGTGGCCTTACTCAAACAGGATTTACTGATGGCGCCGCAGACGGCCTGCACTTCGGGATCCTGCGCAATCAAGTTGGGGTGTTTGTATCAGCCCTTGAAAGCGCTGCAAATGCAACTGTCTTGTCTAACCCACAAATACTGACTGTAAACCGTCATGCTGCTGAACTACTCGTTGGTTCTAAGCTGCCTTACATTACTACCACTGTCACTCAAACAGGGTCGTTACAGTCGGTGTCATTCCTTGAGGTTGGCACATCATTAGTATTCCGCCCCTTCGTTAGTGAAGATGGATACGTGCGTATGGAAGTCTACCCAAAGAAGTCGACTGGCTTTATTAACTCAGACGGTCTACCTGAAGAGACCACTACTGAAATTAAAACCAACATCTTGGTACGTTCAGGTAACACTGTAGTCATCGGTGGCTTGATGGAAAGCACCATGGTTACTCAAGTGGATCAAATACCTTTGCTTGGTTCATTGCCATTCGTTGGCCAGTTCTTCCAGTCACAGCGTGAAACAGAATTAAAAACAGAAATCATTGTGATGCTAACCCCGCACATCGTTAATGATGCATCATTGTCTGCACGCAGTGCTAGTAGCAAGCAACGTTTGCAAGCAGCACACGCGGAATTAGCAGCTTCACACCATGGTTACCTACGCCCATCCTATGCGCGCCGTCTTTACCGTGAAGCAACCACCGCTCTCGCAAATGGCGACACTTTAACAGCCTTAGCAAAAGCCGAATGGGGATTGTCAGCAATGCCAGCCGATCCAGATCTTGCATCCTTGGCAGCGCACTGCCGCGCAGAAATCTTTGCAGCACGCGATGAAGCCCTTGAGCTAGAAAACACTCTTGAGTTCCTTGATGAAGTAAATACACCGGAAAGCAACTAATGAAATACCTCTACCTAGCCATTGGTGCGCTGCTTACTAGCTGTGCATCGTCAGCACCAGAACTCGAAACATCACGAACGAACGAACTCCGCAAATTGACTGAAGCAGAAGTCGAACGGATGGAGAGCATCGATATTGATGGATGGAACACATCACGCGGAAACATTCTGCGTACCTTCGCCTTTAGAGCATTAGAGAATGGTTTAGTAGAAGAAGCACGCGAATACCTGTCAGAGGCATGTGAAATAAATGCTGAAGACACCGCATGTCACGCTGCCCTAGCGCGCTTGTTCCTATCAGAAGGCAAAGTAACTGAAGCTTTGGCGTATGCCGAACGCGCGATAGTCTTTGCTCCAAACAATCCAGAGATCAATATGGTTTACGCTGCGGCGCTAGCAGAGTCTGGCCAAACAGAAAAGGCTTCCGAAACTCTTGAGTCAACATGGACGGCTATTGAAAGTGATCCGAGTTTTGCGCGAGTCATTCTAACTCACTATGCGGCTACTGGCCAAACTGAGCAAGCTCAAGATTTTGTCGGCAAGATGCTACAGGAGGACCCAAAGCACGCAAGATCATGGACTACTTCTGGAGACCTCTTCTTATCGCAAGGCGATTTGGAAGCTGCTACAGAAGCTTACCGCACTGCGTTGGATATAGACCCAGATGTAAATATGCCAGAAGCCGTGCGTATTGCGCTTGACGTAAATGCTGATGGCCTCGATCCGATATTTAGTGCAGCACAGCGTGCCGAGAAAACGGGAGACCACGTTGCTGCATTAAATTTGTTGCGCTTTTTGACAGAGCGCGAGCCAGAGAACAACCAGTTCTTGTTAGCTGCCGCCCAAGTTTACTGGGCACAGCGCAACACCGCACAAGCCCAGAATTACCTAAGTCGCGTGAACATCACTCAGCGCAACTGGCGTGGGCACGTCCTTCAGGCCAAGCTTGACATCATCAATGAACGCTTCAACCAAGCTCGTATTGCGCTCATGATGGCAGCGCGTGATCGCGATGACCTTCGCAGTGTTGAGTTATTAGTGAAATATGTCGATACAAAGATTGCGGCCTCTACGACCACAATAACAATACTATGAGCTATACAACACCAACAGCATCCTTCGCCTTACCACGAGTACTTAACGGTTCTCATAGGGAAGAATTTGAGCACCTAAGCCGGCTCCTCTCCGTTGCTGACAACTGTCAAATAGATGCTAGCAAAGTTCTAACCATCGATTCCGAAGGTTTACAGATGCTTGTTGATGGCTTTACCGCTCTACGTAGCGCAGGAAAAGTATTAGTTCTCGAAAATGCTTCTACCACGCTTTACGGAGCATGTGATTCCTTTAACCTGCACAAGGTTTTGGGCATCGAAAAGAAGGCTGCCTTAGATCTGAACATTGACGGTGGCACTCGCATCGGCGAGGTTTTAGTCCGAATGGGCTATCTGCACCAAGACAACTTATCCGCATCAATCGAAAAGCTAAGTCACCGTCCAGATGTCTACCTAGGACAAGTCCTCATTGAAGATGGCTACGTAACTTCAGAAGAACTTGCACGCGCACTCGCTGCACAACATGAAATACCATTTGTCGATCCGGCCAAAAACGGATTCCTAGATGTATCCTTCGATTGTGATGTGCCATCCGCAGAATTGCGTGTACACGGCATCTTGCCCTACTTACGCCTTAACGACACCTTAGCTGTAGCTCTAAAAGACCCGGCTGATGTTTACGCGTGTGACGTCGTCCGCCGCTATACCGGCATGTCGGTAGTCACTGCCGTTACCACCCCTGAAGTGATAAGCGCTGGCCTTGATCAGCGGCAACGTGCCCGCGCTGGCGGAGGAGCAGCCGCCAATGCGACTAGCGAATATAAAATGCCGATCATCGACCGCTTCAACGAGATTGTGGTCAATGCAATTATCGAGGGCGCGTCTGATATTCACGTCGAGCCTTTCCAGAAAAACTACGTTTTAAGATACCGCGTCGATGGCCGCCTACACGAAATCGCACCTTTGTCTAAGGATGTGGGCTCATCACTAGTCGCGCGTATTAAAGTATCTGCCGGCTGTGATATTTCAGAAAAAAGACTGCCGCAAGATGGACGTATTCACTACCAAGACGGTAGTCGCGATGTTGACCTACGTGTCAACACCCTACCGACGGTGAATGGTGAAAAAGCTGTAATGCGTATCTTAGATCGCAATACCGAAGCGCTAGCCTTGAAGCATTTAGGCTTAGCGGGTAACAACAAAGCATGGCTGAATGAGGCTGTTAATCTGCCGCATGGCATGGTATTAGTAACAGGTCCTACTGGTTCCGGGAAAACGACTACTCTTTACAGTGTACTCGATGAGATTGTTACGCCTGAGATAAACGTGTCTACTGTAGAGAACCCAGTAGAGCGTGCAGTAAAAGGCGTGAACCAAACTCAAGTAAATCAGAAATCAGGTTTATCTTTTGACCTATGCTTGCGTGCACTGCTACGTCAAGACCCGGACGTCATCATGATTGGTGAAATTCGCGATAAAGAAACCGCTGAAATCGCCGTCGAGGCTGCTCTTACGGGCCACTTGGTGTTAGCAACTCTGCACACCAATGACGCTCCCGGAGCTGCATCGCGCCTGATCCAAATGGGCGTTGAGCCTTTCTTAGTTGCCGCCACATTACGTGCCGTAGTCGCACAGCGCTTAGTGCGTAAATTATGTGATTCATGCAAACGACCCGTCCAACATCCAGATGCTGTACTCGACCAATTTGCCGAACATGGTTTAGAACGCGGACATCAACACTTTGCTGCTTCGGGATGCCCTGCCTGTCGCAACACCGGTTACGACGGACGCCGCGGAGTATTCGAAGTCATGAAAATGACAGATCGTTTGCAAGATTTTATTGCGGGTAATCCCGCGACATCTGATGTCCGTAAACTTGCCTTAAGTGAAGGAATGGATTCGCTACTCAGCGATGCCTTCCAGCGGGCAAATATTGGTATCACAACAGTTGAAGAGGCGCTACGTGCCGGAGGAAAGGCATGAGTTTAACATTATTTAACACTAAGCCACAGAGCGATGACACGCAAGGTGGTTCCATTGGTGGCGCTGTCAAACAAGAAACTACGAACATCAACGACGGTCCCGCTCTAGTAGATTTAAGCATCAAGCTAAAGCCTAAAGAAGCGCTGCAGGTGATGATTCAAATGCGTGCGATGCTTAGTGCTGGTGTACCATTGCTAGCTGCGATGCGTACCCTAATTGAACATGCGACCACTGCAGAATCCGAAAAAGTACTGCGCAAAATTTCTTCAGTAGTCGAAAATGGTCACGATTTATCCTATGCCTTTGATTGTCTACCGAACTGCTTTGAAAAATATGTCGTTCACTTACTAGCTGCCGGCGAGCAAGCTGGTGCGCTTGACGAATCATTAGATCGCGGCATTGAATTATTGTCTAACCAAATAAAATTGGGTGGTCAAATTAAAGGAGCCCTTACCTACCCTGGATTTTTGATCTTTGCGACATTTCTAATGACGCTCAATATTTTGTACTTCATTGTTCCAAAATTTGAAAGTCTAATGATGAAGCGTCCTGATCAACTGCCATGGACTACAAAATTAGTACTCTCTTCTAGCCAAACATTGCATGCGGCTCCAGAGTTAGTTTTCGGTAGTATTGCAATAATAATAGTCGCACTAATCGTTGCTGTAAAATCTAAGAAATCGCGCGCAGTACTCTTTGATTTAGCATCTAAATCGCCCGTAGTCGGCGATCTAATTTTCAAGTCTTACTTGTCACGTTCAGTAGGAACATTAGCTCTAACCCTTGAATCTGGTGTACCCATTCTAACTGGCTTAGAACATGCACGCCAAGTTTCAGAGTTACCGCGCTTGAAAGAAAAGTGGGCTGAGACTGCTGCAACTGTACGCGATGGACGCCCTATGCATACTGCTCTGTGTGGCGACGAGATGCCACCAGCACTCACTCAAATGATTGTGGCTGGAGAATCGTCAGGTTCACTTGATACTTCACTGCGTAAGGCTGCTGTATTTCTCGATGAAGAAACGCAAGCGGCACTCAAAGCTTTTACCACCTTACTGGGGCCGGCAACCGTGATACTTGCGGGTGCTGCCGTTGGCTTTATCGTAGTCGCACTAATGACACCGATCTTAACCATGTCTAAATATGTTGGATAACACTAAAAAACGTCGTGACTCTGGATTTACCTTAATCGAGGTCGCCATTGCAGTCATGTTAATCGTGATTGTCGCGACTTCGGCAGTTGCTTCACTTAGCATTGGTATGAAAACGATGCATGGCACTGAAGTGTCGGCAAATTCTGCTGCAACGATTCGCGAGTTCCGTGAATTTACCTACAAAGAAGGTATTGATGCTTTAGATTTAAGGCACGCGCAAACTTACGAGCCGGTACTTGGCGATGGCTCGCCGATGCCAAGCAGCGAGGGCATTAGCCTATACGTATCCGTTATCGCAGTGAGTGACTACGACCCATCGGTGGTGGTCGGCAATAGCATGTCACGCACTAGAGTTATTGCGGTACAGGCGTCCTATGACGATGCCATCATTTTGGAGGCCTCATGGTTAATCACAGAAAACTAAACCTCAAGTCTGGGTTTACCCTAATTGAATTGTTGCTGGTCATTACTGTTCTAATAGTATTATTCGGCGTGGCAGTACCCGCATTGCAAAGTGATGATCGTGCTGGCAATGCAGCGCGTACACTCGTTTCTGATGCTAGTCGCGCACGCTCTTACTCAAAAAGAACCTGGGAAGACGTTACTTTACAAATAGATGTCGGTAACAACCGTTGGCGCACACAACTGCAAGATGGGACATCCCTCGCTACATATCAAACCGACAGCACTGGCTGGAGCAACCTCCCACCAGGATTAGTGTTCTCCAATGTAACTGGGTATGACTCTGATGCAACATTCTTACCGACCGGACGCACCACTAATCATGTCGCTTTTTCAATTGCCCAGGACCACCATCAGTGGCGTATTGAGATAAATTCACTTTCGGGCCTAATAACCGCAACTCCCCAATAACTTATGCATACCCCTTACATTAACCGCACTAAAGCTAATGGCTTTACATTAATTGAAATCATGATCGCCACTTCTATTGCGATGATTTTGATGTTCGGAGCACTTTACAGCACTAGCGAGACCCTTGAGGTTGTACGTGAAGGTGATATCCGTGTGAATACCAATGTCAACTCGCGGCGTGCGCTTGACCGTTTGCTAAAGGATTGTCGCTATGCAACCGAAATCGATGTTAACAGCGACGAATCAGGTCGCGTGACTATCTCTCTATTGACCGAAGGTGCCCTCTCGCCGGGAGAAATAGAATACACCTGGGAACCAAATGACTCAGTCTTACGTATTGGCGAGGTCGTGGACGGCGTCACTAGTTTTGTCGATTTGATACCCGACGTTCGCAGTTTTGAAGTCGGTACTCTTACTGGAGCCATCGAGGATGAATCTACCCCCTGGCTCGGTGATGCTCAAGGCTTCGCTATTCTTGCTGGCACAGCCGTTACCGTCGCCGGCACCGGCACTGTCATTACTGGCCATGTAGGCGTGTCACCCGGCACGTCGATCACCGGTATCCCCGCGGGCGCAACTCTTATGGGAGACTCTGCGACGCACTCCAACACTGCGGAGGCAATAGCGGCGCAGGCGTCCAATAACGCCCTATACTCAGACCTAGTGGGCAGAGGTGGTGCTACAACCATCACTGCCGAGCTGGGTGGGACCACAGTCACCCCTGGCACCTACTCCTTTTCTAGCAGTGCCAATATTGCAGAGGGGACCACCTTGACGCTCGATGGCGAGGGTGTCTATATCTTCAAAGTTGGCAGCGCCATCACGGCTAACGTCGGCTCGAACGTCCTCCTGCGAAACGGCGCTGACCCGAGCCAAATATTCTGGCAGGTCACCAGTGCAGCGACGCTCAACGGTGTTACCTTCGCAGGAACCGTTGTCGCTCAAGCCGCTATCACATTGGGTGTCGGCGCAACTCTCGACGGAAGAGCACTGGCTACCACTGCCGGCGCTGTAACGCTGGCTGGCGGCAGCACCGTCGATATTGGTGCCGCAGATGCTATTACTAGGATTCGTTTTGACCTAGTCGTTGGACTTAATGACGGCTTCTCTAGCGAGACCAATGCCGAGCGTACTATCGAACTTGCCGGCGCCACTTGGATTCGCGCTAACAATTAGCAAAAGCTTAACTCATGCAATTACTACACAAACACAATCAAAAGTCCTCGCAAGGTGGCTCAGTACTTTTGTTAGTCATTATGATGACTACCCTCCTTGCCGCGATTGCTGCATCGTTCACCCATTCGATTGATGCTCAAATAAGTATACAACGCGACGCAGGTCAAGCACTGAGAGCAGAATTCGCAGCAGAATCCGGCTGGGAGTTTGCCCAACGACAATTGCTGCTTGACGGTTACTGGACTGGCACTGACGGCACAGTCACACTGCTAGACGGCATGACCAAGTTTGACATCTATTCTGATATCGACGATGCCACTGACGTCTATGGTGACGCTGTACACGAGATCAACGTGCATGGCATGTTCGATACCGGTCTATCTAAACTAGGCGGCTCTATCCAAGTAAATATAGGCTACTTTGCAACTGCCAGTCTTGGGTTGGTCTTCTTAGGCGAAGACATGAAAATTATGAGCTCAAATATTCGGTGCAGTATGCTCGTTACTGACATAGCTAACCGCGTAGACGATTGGAATACAAATGAATCAGGTGATGGATTTTACGCGGATGGCGGCGCAAATGCTGACGGTTTCACAGTGTTCAATATGACTGCACTCAATGGCATTCCGGACGACACTAGCGCAGTCTACGGCACTCTATACAAGTACAAACCTGATATTCTATACCAAGACGGCGGCGACGAAGTAGTCATCACGCAAGGTGTACAAGCACCAGCATGGAACTTTGCAGGCCTCACGACACCAGCTAGCGGTAAAATGGTTATTAACTACACTACTGCAATCGACGGCTTAGTCACTGAAGACACCGTTATCATCGTTGCAGATTCTGGAGAAGTCATTAGTCTACAAGATTGTGATTTCAAAGGTGGCTTGATTGTGATCTGTCCAGATGGAGAAAATTTACGCGCAGGTAGCCGCAATCAAATAGAGTTCAAAGGTACCTGCACGATTGGCGGCGGCAGCAATGGTTTTGAAAATAACATCGGCCTTATTGCACCTGGATGCGAATTGCTATCTAAGTTTGGCGGCCTATCGTTAACAGGCTTCAACCTCTTCAACCAAGCTCTTAATGTCAAAGGCGCAACTTTAATTGGCCAGACAGTAATTGTAAAAGATTGTAAGAAAATCCACAGTTCCGATTTCTACTACGATGAGCAGGTTGCAAACAACTTACCTAGCTTTATTAACTTCAACGCATTTGGTGGCTCTACAGTCAACCAGGCGATGCACGAATCTTTTTAATTAAGCTTAAGTGGTTTATATACCTAGCCGTCAATGTTAGGAGAATAACCCATGAAAATAACCCGCACACATAGTCTGAAGCCCTCACAAGGTGGCTCAGTCCTTTTATTAGTCATTATGATGACTAGCCTGCTTGCCGCGATTACCGCATCGTTCACTAATTCTATTGATGATCAAATAAACATACAACGCGACGAAGGTCAAGCGCTGAGAGCCGAATTCGCAGCAGAATCTGGCTGGGAGTTTGCCCAGCGGCAATTACTGCTTGACGGTCACTGGACTGGCACTGAAAGCACAGTAACGTTGCTAGACGGCATGACCAAGTTCGATATCTATTCTGACGTCGACGATGCCGCTGACGTCTATGGTGACGCTGTACACGATATCAACGTGCATGGCATGTTCGGTACCGGTCTATCGAAACTAGGTGGCTCTATCCAAGTAAATGAAGGCTACGCTGACACTGGCGGTCTTGGCTTGGTCTGCTTAGGCGAAGATATGAAGATTATCTACTCAAGTATCCGGTGTAGTATGCTCGTTACTGACATAGCGAACCGCGTAGACGATTGGAATTCAGATATAACTGGTGATGGGTTTTACTCAGATGGCGGCGCAAATGTTGACGGTTTCACGATGTTTAACAATTCTTCACTCAATGGCGTCGTGGTAGGTGGCAGCACAGTCTACGGCACTCTGTACAAGTACAAATCTGAATCGCGTTCTGGCCTGTACCAAGACGGCGGCGACGAAGTTGTCATCACCCAAGGTGTACAAGCACCAGCATGGGACTTTGCAGGTCTCACAACACCAGCTAGCGGTAAAATGATTATTAGCGACACTACTGTAATCGACGGCTTAGTCACTCAAGACACCGTTATCATCGTTGCAGGCGCTGGCCAGGGGATCAAGATAACAGATTCTCAACTCAAAGGTGGCTTGATTGTTATCTGTCCAGATGGCGTAGACTTGCGCAGCGCTAGCCGCAACAGAATAGAGTTCTTTGGCGCCTGCTCAATTGGCGGCGGCAGCCAGGGCTTCGAAAACAACATTGGTATTATTGCACCTGGATGCGAATTGCTATCTAAGTTTGGCGGCCTATCGTTAACAGGCTTCAACCTCTTCAATCAAGCGCTGTCTATCAAAGAGGCTACTTTTACCGGTCAAACAGTGATCACCAAAGATGTTAAGAATATTCACAGCTCTGACTTCTACTACGATGAGCATATTGCAAACAACTTGCCTAGCTTTATTAGCTTCAGCCCATTTGGTGGCTCTACAGACGACCAGTCTATGCACGAAGACTTTTAATGAATCACAGCTAGCATCTGTTAAAATGGGGACTATGATTTCAATCGTAGTCCCCATTCTCAATGAGTCCGGAAACATTAACCCGCTCATTGATGAAATCCACGAAGCCTTGGCGCCACGCTTCGATACTTATGAAATAGTGTATGTTAATGATGGCAGCAGCGATGGCACCGCCGCCGAGCTGTCCGAGCGCCAGTCGCGTGATCCAAAGCTCAAAGTAGTGACTCACGACAAGCCCTACGGGCAAAGTGCCGGAGTACGCAGTGGTGTCTTAGCCGCCACCGGTCCATGGATTGCCACGCTCGACGGCGACGGCCAAAATCATCCGGGTGACATTCCTGCATTATTTGATGCCATCCCCGATGGCATTAGCCCTGATGATGCTTGGTTGGCAATTGGCCATCGCGTTGACCGTCGCGACACGACCTCTAAACGTTTAGCTTCGCGTTTTGCAAACAAACTACGCGCGCGTTTATTGCGAGACGCTACGCCAGACACAGGCTGCGGCATTAAGCTATTTTCGCGCGAAACTTTTATGCGTCTGCCGTGGTTTAACCATATGCACCGCTACTTTCCAGCGTTAGTGCTGCGCGCAGGTGGTACTTCCGTTTCGGTACCCGTACGTCACCGCCAACGCGGGGCTGGCACCTCGAAGTATGGTGTATTCGACCGTGCTTGGGTCGGGATTTACGATTTAATCGGGGTCCGCTGGTTAATGAATCGCAACGCCGTTCCGACTATAATCGACAGGGATGAATGAATGGCTCTCCGAGGTTTTAGAGAATGCTGCCAACCCAATCGCCCTCTTTGGCTTTTTGGCACAGTTAGTCTTCTTCATGCGTTTCCTAGTGCAATGGATCTCTACCGAGCGCAACCGTAAAAGCGTTATCCCTATTGCCTTTTGGTACATAAGTATCACAGGCGGAATAATGCTCTTAACCTATGGCGTACTTGATCGCGACCCCGTCATTATCATGGGACAAAGCTTCGGAATAATAGTTTATACGCGCAATCTATATTTTATTCACAAGAATCAAGACGCTAAGTAATGCTGTGGTTGATCATCTTAGTGATTAGCATTTTTGCTTGGTATGTACGGCCGCTAATGCCTATTGACGAGACGAGATACTTAGCCGTTGCCTACGAGATGTTTAGTTCTGGCGATTACTTAGTGCCAAGGCTAAACGGCGAACTCTACTCGCACAAACCTCCTCTGCTGTTCTGGATGATGAACCTTGGCTGGGAAGTATTCGGCTTAAATAACTGGTGGCCACGTATACTCGGCGTAATTGCATTATTTTTAAACGCGCACTATCTGCGAAAACTATCACAACTCATTTTTCCTGAAGATATTGCACGGGCTAAAAATGCTCAGCGGATTTACTTAACAATGTTTTTCCCGCTGCTGTTCTCTAGCTTAGTCTTTTTTGATTTGTGGTTATCGTTCTTTGTTTTACTATCGCACATCGCGATCTTTTCGTATATTCGTCACCAACATTTTTTGCAATCCGCATTATTGCTCGGCCTCGGCATAGGCCTTGGCATCCTGACCAAAGGCCCGGTGGTGTTGTTATTCATAATCACCCCACTGCTGTTTCGCAAAAAATATAGCCAAATAAGTTTGCTCAAATTAGGCTTCATTGGCGGCGCTATTGGGCTATTTATCGCCCTCTGCTGGGTAATACCAGCAGCAATCTCGGGCGGAGCAGAATACAGTAACGCTATCTTATGGGAACAAACCGCGGGTCGCATCGCAAGCAATGAAGGCGGTACCGTCAGCGGAGCAGAGGCTCACGCTCGCCCAATATGGTTTTTCATAGTACTATTACCACTACTGACATTACCTTGGTCGTTGAAGCGTAGTGTTTACACTAAAAGTCATCACCCCTTTCTAATGGCGGCATTGCTGCCGGTGGTGCTAGTGTTTTCAATAATGAGCGGCAAGCAACCGCATTATTTATTACCGCTATTCCCGTTGCTAGCGCTAATGATTAGCGACAAAACGACTGGCTTAAACCTAAAGCAATCGGTTAAACCCGCTGTAGCCTGTTTATGTGCATTCGCTACTGGCCTACTGGTCTATTCAAATTACGGCAATCTTCAGGATAGTTTCTTAAGCACAGCATCCTTAGAAAACGCTGCCATCTTTTTACTCATCGCTACATTGATAGGCCTGCTAATCTACTACACGCGAAAAAATATAAGCTATCTATGGCTAGCTGTCAGCCCATTACTGGTTATAAGCATTCACTTAGCTCTTGGCAAAAGTTTCAAACAACAATACGATATGCAGCCACTAGCGCTGCAGGCTCGTGAATGGCAAGACGCCGGCTTTGAAGTAGCCTATCAAGGCTCATACCATGGTCAGCTAAACTTCATAGGGCGACTACAACGACCTATACATGAAATTGCAGATGACAAACAGTTCGCCGATTTTCAGCAGCACTATCCGGATGGCAAACTAATCAAGATTTTGCGTCCTGATGAAGTCAGTGGCGACTTTCCTGTTCTGCCACACGCGACACGCGTAGCAGAATTGCACGAATAACGACTTAAGCAGTTACTTACAAAAGAATATTGAAGCCTAGATACACATTAACGGTATCTAATTCAATTTCTTGAGTGCGATCATCGGTTACGTACGAAGAAAAATGCTCTTCGACGGAGATATCGATGCTTGCCGTATCAGAGACGAATTGCGAGATGCCTGCACCTAAGCGGTAAACATCGCCATCGCCATTGTCGGCACTATACAAACCAGCGCCAAGCAGAATATAAGGGCGCACATTGCCTTCATTTTGTAGGTAGTAACGCAGGTAGCCCGTGTAGACACCGGCACTCGCATCATTGCTTTCTGGGTATGTCCAGAATTCAGTCGCGATACCTATTTCGAGGCTATCGGTAACGAATATACCGCCGGAAAGAGAGAGGCTGTCGCCGAGAATGAAGCCACCACCTTCTATGTCGCCAGCACCTGTAGAGCTAGCCGCCGCAGCACGAATGCCAAGATGAATTTGATCTTCGGCAAAGTCATTGCCCGCAGTTGTTGGCACGGAGCAGCTAACACTAGCTGCCAAAATAATTAGAAGTAGGACGGCTTTCATTTTGTGCTTCAAAATATACAGCTAATTGACAGAAAATGCCATACATATAACTACAACAATCGCCTAAGCATCGATAGCAGCGCGGACGGCGGCTCGTCATAGGCCACCCAGCCACGTATCCTTCCTTGGCGGTCAATAACAAATGTTTGCGAAGAGTGGTCAATTGTGTATTCTAGAGACGAATCTAGAGCTACTTTTTCGTAGAAAGCCGCATAATCAGCTGTGATTTTCGTCATTTGTGCAGTGCTGCCGCGCAGCCCTAAGACTGGCACGCCAAAACTATCCAAATAATTACGTAACAATTCGGCTGTATCTCGTTCTGGGTCGACACTTAAGAACAGGATCTCGACTTGCTGCTGATCGGCCGGCGATAATTCTGACCACACTGCCGAAATTTCGCCGAGAGTGGACGGGCAAATATCGGGACAATAGCTAAAGCCGAAGAACAGAATGCGTAGTTTGCCATTATGTTCACTCAGTTTATATTCGACGTCATACTGATCGTTTAAAGTGAAATCACCGCCGATGGTATCGTAAATATCAAGTGCTTCCTCGGAGCATGAGGCAAATAGCAGCAGGCATCCTAATAAAACGATTCTCATAGATTCTCAACCTCAAGAGCCACCACTTGCTCGGGAGCTTTCGCAAATAGCAATGTTAGTTCTACTTGATCACCCACGCGCCATTCTTTATCGATTCCGAAAAACATGAAATGATCGCTACCGGGTTTCAGCACTAACTCGCCATCAGACGGCACCACTAGTTTTTCGACACGCCGCATTTTCATCTTATCGTCTTCGTTCAACATCGTATGCAACTCACCTATCTTTGCGCGATTAGACTTTACACCAACGATCACTAAATCGTGATCACCATGATTTTCTATGGTCATGAATGCTGCGCTATTCGCATGCGGCGGACGCGAGGTGCGAGCGCGGGCATGACTTATTTCTATGACCCCAGAAGCGGACTGCTGCGGATCAATGCGATGATTGTCGTCAGCGCTACAAGCAGTAAGCGCCAACAAGGTAATGATCAAGGAACTAATTTTTAACACGTCGTACTCCGTCTATGGTGGTGCATTTGGACTCTGCTGTCATGGGTGTGACGGCAAAGCAGTAGGTGGTATTTTAGAACAATGATACCTTAAAGTGCTGCAATCAGTTATTCTTTGAGACGATGGCACGCGATCTTATCCTCGGACTCAACCAATACACGCACTCAGCGGCAGTGTGTGTGCTCGATGCTAATGGTCAAATGCTGTTTTGCGGCGAGAAAGAACGCATCACCCGCAAGAAGCACGACGGCGGCGATACTGCCGACTTAGTCGAGCACGCCCTTGATGTCGTGGGTGCTGAATTGAGCGACATACGTATGGTGTGCGCCAATAATCACCTGTTTCGCATTGATCGCTTTCAAGAATCCGTTGAATGGGCGACGGCATTATTTCAGTACCGCTCTAGCTACACTTCCGACTTCAACCTACTGCCAGGGGTCGAACGCCTCGAGTTATCGCATCACCTAGCGCATGCTTGGTCGGCAATACCCTACGCTCCTTTCGAAGACGGCATTATTGTGGTCGCCGACGGCATGGGTTCAACGCTGCACGAGATGCAATCAACCGGTGACGGCTACTTCACCGATCTAAGTCTAGAAGCGCATCCGCAATTTCATGATGTGCCGCGTAACGACGAAGCCTTTGGATGGCGCGAAGGCGAATCGGCATTCGTTTTTAAAGACGGCAACTTGCAGCGTTTATTCAAGCGCTTTGTTGCCGAGAAAAGCCCTTCCCTGTTATACAACTACGGCTTCGAAAATATGGATTCACTGGGTGCGCTCTATTCGCGTGTGTCATCACACATATTTGCTGACTGGAATGCATGCGGTAAAGTCATGGGCATGGCACCCTGTGTCAACGAGTGGAATAAAAATTACGCGCACCAACCTATTTTAAGCGGCTCTTTGAGTGACTTAAAAGTCGACTGGCAAAGATTACAGAATGAAGCCAATCCGAATCAATGGAGCGATGAGAAAAATCACGGCGCTTATGCTAGCTTGGCAGCCGATATGCAAACCGATCTTGAAACAGTGATGTTAGATCACCTCAAAGATTTGCGCGCAAAGACCGGTGCCAAAAATTTGATTTTCGTTGGCGGAGTGGCGCTTAATTCAACATTAAACGGGCGCATCAATCGCGAAGCTGGTTTTGAGCAAGTGTTCATACCACATTATCCGGGTGACCAAGGTTTAGCGATAGGTTGCGCGGCGTTTGCTTATGCGCAACTAAACAAGCAGCAACTTTCGGCGCCGCAACAGCCGCTGACGCCCTACTCTGGGGTCGAATACACCAATGAGTGTACTGAAGCAGGGCTAGCCGAATGGCAAGACTGGATCGAAGAAGCAGAGCTTGATGGTGTCGACATACTTGATGCCGTGGCACAAGCGATTGACGACGGCAAGGTGGTGGCATGGTTTGACGGGCGCGCCGAATTTGGCCCCCGCGCTTTGGGCAATCGCTCTATCTTGGCTGACCCGCGTCGTGGCGAGTTGGTAGAAAAAATAAATTCTGCAATCAAGAAACGTGAAGCCTACCGCCCGTTTGCGCCGACAGTACTCGCCGAGAAAGTAAGCGACTGGTTTGAAGACGCATCCCCCTCTCCGTACATGTCCTTGA